>DASREJ010000232.1:0-59871 GCA_035652115.1 Bryobacteraceae bacterium | reverse complement strand
GGATTGAAAACCGGGGCGATCAATTTTCCTGTAGAGTTCCGCAAAGACGAGGCCACTTTTCAGGCCGGATTGGCCAAACTCGGTGGGCAATCTCAATTCGCCGCGGCAATTCATTGCCCGCGCATGGTCACTTACATCATGCCCTCGAGCGACACGCCGAAAGATGAATTGCGCCAGCTTTTTAAACAGCGGTTCACGGACTGCGCGCGAGTTCTTGCTGAGCACAATGTACGGCTCGGCCTGGAGTTTCTAGGTCCGCTGCAGTTTCGCAAGCAGTTCCGCTATGAATTTATATGGCGAATGAATGAGATGCTCGAATTCGCCAAAGAATGCGGACCTAATGTCGGCTTGCTGCTCGATTCCTGGCATTGGCATCATGCCGGTGCGACGACCGAGGACATCATCGCGGCCGGGCGAGAACGAATCGTACACGTGCATTTCAACGATGCGCCGAACTTGCCGCCTGAGCAGATTCGGGATAATCAACGCCTGCTTCCGGGCGAAGGCGTCATCAATCTGGTTGAATTTTTGCGCGCGCTTCAGACGATCCGGTATACGGATGCCTTAAGCGTCGAAGTATTTGGACGCTTAAAGGACAAAACGCCGGAAGAAGCCGCAAAGCTCGGCTTGGACGCGTCGGTCGCGGTGTTCCAAAAAGCCGGAGTGCCAGAGGGCTGACCAGCGGATCGCGCTGTGGCATAGATGTTAAATTTGTGGCTCGTGGAAAGAGAAAAGTGGCGCGTTTCTCTAACTGCCTTGTATGCGTCCCTCAAGGATCAACGACAGTCGAAATCGTCACTACGAAGTCGTGTACCTGTCTGATACCGGCGCCAATCCGCTGAAGATTGTCATCGCTTGCGACGAATTACTAAATCCAGAGCAGGCTTTTGGTCTGTTGCGCCAGATTCGCCGGAATCCGGCGACGGGCGAGCCGATCAATATTCGTAAGGTACTGTCAGTAGACGTTGTGTCCGCTCCCGGTCTGGCAGCAACTGCCTGATTTGGCTGTGCCGATGGCGGACCTACTGTAGATCGGCCGGAAGACCAAAACAAAGATAGTTCGAACCGGCGGCGATCGCGACATACTGCCGGCCCTGTATGGCGAAGGTCATGGGCGAAGCTTTCATCGCGCTATTCGTCGCAAAGTGCCAGAGCGGCTTCCCTGTCTTTGCATCGGCCGCTACAAAAGAGCCATCGGGATCCGAATAAAAGACAAGTCCACTGGCCGTACCCAGAACTCCCGGCCATGTTTTCAGCAGAACGTGACCGAGTTGCGGATTCTCCCAGACGACCTTACCCGTATCGATGTTTATCGCGCGAACATATTTTTGACCTGTTTCGTCCAAATGTGCCGAAGTGCGCAGGCTGCCGCTGAGCGTGTCCGGCTGGCACTGTTCAAGCGATTCAAAATAATAAAGCCGGGTTTGCGGATTGAAGGCAGTTGAACTCCAGTTCGCCGCATCATCAGGACAGCCGGTACGGCGGTTGTGGGAGGCTTTGAACGCCTCCGAGAGTATGGGCCGTCCGTTCGCATCGATACCGGTGGACCAATTCATGGTGTGTACGAATTGAGAGTGCAGCAGCAACTTCCCGTTGGTGCGGTCAAATACGTAGAAATAGCCGTTGCGATCAGCATGCAACAGAAGCTTACGCTGTTGGCCTTGATACTCGGTGTTGACAAGAACCGGAGGCTCCTCAGCATCCCGGTCATTCGTGTCGTGCGGAGTGAATTGGAAATACCATTTCAAAGAACCGTTTGCCGGATCGAGCGCGAGTATGCAATTGGTAAAGAGGTTGTCGCCGGGGCGTTCACGATCGTCTGAATCGGGCCAAGGATTGCCGGTTGCCCAAAAGAGCGTATTCGTTTCCGGATCGAAGGAACCGGTGAGCCAAGTGGACGCACCGCCAAGAAGCAGCTCTTTCCCTTTCCAGGTTTCCGAACCGGGCTCGCCTCTATTCGGAATTGCCCAACGCCGCCAGAGCTGTTCTCCGGTGTCCGCCTTATAGCAGATGATGAAGCCTCGAATGCCCCAGTCACCACCAGAGACTCCCGCAATCACGGTGTTGTTGACGATAAGCGGAGAGACCGTAGAGCCATATTTCATCGGCTCTTCGGGCATAACTCTTTCCCAAACGAGCGCGCCCGTCACGCGATTCAAAGCCAATAGATGTGCGTTATCGGTGACCATGAAGACCTTGTCTTTGAGAATGCCCATGCCCCGATTTGTACCCAATGAAGCGTCGCCAACCAAGCCTTGCGTTCGCGGGCGAGAGTATTTCCAAATGACACGCCCGGAGAGAGCGTCGACAGCATAGGCTTGATTGGGGCCGGTCACGTACATCACACTGCCGGCAACGATGGGAGTCGCTTCCAGACCGAAGTGCTCAATAGGAAGAACCCACTTTAGACTTAGCTTATTCACATTGCCCGCATTGATCTGGGTCAGCGGACTGTACCGGTTGCCTTGCAAGTTTCCGTTATAGGTAAGCCAATCGCCCGGACGTGGATCTTTGAGGCGAGCAAAATCGATAGTCGATTCATTGGCCGGGACCGCGGCGCCGGCCGCAGGCTTCGAGTCAGGTGTCACGCCCGTCAGCCGGCTCAAATAGGCGACCAGATTTTGAAACTCTTCGGGCGTGCCGCTCCACGATTTCATGAACGAGTGCTCTTCCTTCTGGACAGATACGATTTCGGGCGCGTGCAACATGCGAAATTGGCCATCCGTGTCCTGTAGCTGAACGTCGAAGTTCGTTCGTCCGCGCGCGAAGCCACGAACGACGCTACCGTTCCGAAGATGGACGGTTACGAGTTCATAGCCAGGGGTGATGTGGGCATCGGGATTTTGAAGGGCGCCTTCAATCTCTTCGATGGTCATTTCACGGCCGACCGTTGATAAGTCAGGCCCTTTATCCGAACCGCGGCCGCTCACCATATGACATGCGCCGCATCTTTGAGAACTGCCAAAGAAGATTTTTTCGCCGATCTGCTGGTTTCCCGGTACAGGCGTTTCGTAGGCAGCGGTGTTGAGCGAATAAACAAAGGCCACAATCGAATCAAGCTGTTCAGGCGGAAAGTTGAACGCCGGCATTCCCGCAGATGGAACGCCGTGCAAAATCAGGTTACGCAGTTGTTCGACTGTGCGGGCCCGAACGCGGCGATTGCCGGATAATCCGGGAGCCCGGTCAGTGCCGTATGTATCGGCTCCGTGACAGCCCGCGCAGGATTGTGCAAAGATTTTCTTGCCATCGGTGACTTGCGACGCGCTAAATTGCGAACGGGCCTGACCGAAGGCAGCGCACGAGGCAAACAGAATCGCAAACACGAGCAAACAATTTTCGGAACGTTTCGTGGCCATGTTTTAAGAAGCTGGAACCAAGATGGGAGAGCGAATAGGGCCCATCACTACCCAAAGAATAAGCGCGCAAACGAGAGGCATTAACCCGAACCCGACAAACACCGGTGTGTAGCTGAAATGATCGACCACCCAGCCGGTGATCAAGCTGAATAACATGCCTCCAAAGCCGGCTCCCATGCTGGCAAGACCATAGACGGATGCGATGGCATTCTTCTCAAAGACGTCGGTAGGTAGCGCGAGCATGTTAGCAAGGCTCCCGGTATAGCCGGCCATTGCGATGGAAACGAATGCGATGGAAAGCCATGCCGAGTGGACCAAAACGGCGGGGATGGCAGCCGTCATCCATAGAGCAAAAAAGGTGACTGCTGTTTTTCGAGCAGTCGTAATGCGCATGCCGCCGCGGATCAACCAACTGGAAACAATGCCTCCCAAGATGTTGCCTATAGCGGCGATGAAAAATGGAATCCAGGCGTACTCACCAATTTGCGCCATGTCGAAGTGGCGAGCGCGGCGCAGATATTCGGGAAACCAAAAGATGTAGAAGTACCAAACCGGATCCATGAAGATCTTCGATAAGGTGAACGTCCAGACAAATCTCGTTTTGAAAAGCCGCCATGCATTAGGAGGAGATGAACGAATTTCAGTCTGGATCTCCGCAGGCGTCCGATAAATTTTGAGCCAAAAGACGAGCCAAATAAATCCCAAGATGCCAACAAGAAGAAAAGCGGCTGGCCAACCGACACGAAAAATCATGAACGCGACAAGAGGCGGCGCAAGGATGGCGCCCACCGCGGAGCCACTGTTGAACAGTCCGGAGGCGAGCGCGCGTTCCCGTTCCGGGAACCATTCCGCAACCACTTTCAATGCGGCAGGCCAGTTTCCGGCTTCTCCGATGCCCAGCAGAAATCGAAAAACACCAAGACTGAGGGCGCCTGTAGTGAACGCGTGCAACGCGGAACTGACGGACCACCACGCGATACATAGTGCATAGCCGGCCTTCGTTCCGAGACGATCGATCACTGGTCCCGATACGGCGTTCATGATGGTGTACGAGAGAAGAAATCCAAAGAGCACTCGCGAATACGCGACGTTGCTCATGTGAAACTGGTCGATCAAAACCGGCGCGGCAACAGAAAGAGCCTGGCGGTCGACGTAGTTAATCGCCGTCGCGAAGAAGGCGAGCGAGATCATGACCCAGCGATACGGCGAAACCGTCGTACGGCTTTCGATCTGCGACTCACGAGCGTGAACGGCCACTGTGCAACGAGCTATGCCAACTGCGCTTGGGCGAGCAACTTTCGAAGTTGCTTCAGATCGCGACTCATGGCAGCGAATACTTCCTTTGGATTACTAACCGTCTTGCTTCCTTCGTCTACGCCCTCAAGCGGATATTCAAAATGAAGCTGCAACGGGCCGTTGAAGCGCGCCGCCGCAACCATCTGAAAAAAGCGCGGCAAATTGACCATCCCTTGTCCGAGTGGTTTCCAAGCCGGACGCCATTCTCCGCGCGCCGACTTTTCCCAGAGAAAATCTTTGACGGCAATTCCACGCAAATATGGGCCGGTGACACGAAAGCTGTCGATCCATCCGCCGAAGCCACCTTCCACCGTAGCGTGACCCACGTCGTAGTTCACTCCGACCGACGCGGGGTCAAGCCCGGAAAGCAACTCGTGCAGGTCCCAAATGGGAGCGCCTACGAGATCGATACCGGAGTGCGTGTGGTACATCGCGCCGACGCGATAGCGGGAGTTGAGAGCGGCGAGTTTCGCCACGCGCGGCTTAAGACTGTCGAGCTGAGCCGGCAAAGGGGTATCGTCACTGTATTTGAATCCCCCCCAACGGTAGTGGCGAATGTTCAACTCCGACATGCATTGCAGGATATCTTCGGTGTACGGCGTGCCGGTATCGACGATATCCGTGGTGAGCATCGGAACTTCCAAGCTATGCGCGCGAATGATACCGACAAGGCCAGGCAGGTCTTGCTTCACGCGCGCCGGTTCCACGTGCCCGCCTTTGCGAACCGCGAGATCGATACCATCGAAACCGATGCCGGCAGCAGCTTGAGCAAGTTGAGGGCCTTGCAGAAATAACAGGTGTTTCGAAAAGATGGCTACTTTCAATTTGGCGGGTTCCGTTGTCGGAGTTTTTGAGGCGGATTGCAAGAGAGCACCACTTAAAAGAGCCGTCGCACCGGTTTGAAGAACGGCGCGACGGGAAGTTCGTTGCAAAGGCGACGCGGTCTCGACGACGGGATATTTCTCCATTACATTTCTACTTTCTGCGAAGCAGCGTTCCAGCGGATCTCGCGTCCATGCTTGAGAGATAGGTTTGCCATCTGCACGGCGAGCGTTGCCTGGAACCCGAGGACAATGGGCGCAGTCGTTTTCTTGCGAGTTCGGACGCAGTCAATAAAGTTTGCAACGTGCAGGTCCGTCGCGTAGCCGAAACCTTTTTGCGACTTGTAACTGTCGGAAGACTTGTCGTCAGACCCTTGGCGGTATACGCTTAGATCTTCTCGCCCGACATCTAGACGACCGTTGTCTCCATCAAATTGATTGAGCTGATCTCGCGGCGGCGGGTACTTCATGGTGGCGTAGTTGATGGTAAAGACGGCAATGTAATCTTCGCTATAGCACGCGGCGACGTTCACGGATTCGGGCGTATCAAAACCGGCGCGGTGCGGCCTGCCCGCCGATGCAACCACCGATACCGGAGGCCCCGATCCCATCAACATATGAATACCGTCGAAAACGTGCGCGCCCTGATCGGCAAGGATGCCGCCCGCGTAGTCACTGTAATATCGCCAGTTGCGAAATCGATCAGGATCGAATGGCCGTCGAGGAGCGGGACCTTGCCACGCATCCCAATCGAGTTTTCCATCTAGCTTAGTGACTCTCTCTGCGCCCAGATAATTGTTCAACCACCAGGAGCGAATCATGCGCACTTTCCCCAGCGTGCTGCCGTCATCCATGATTTGCTTTGCGCGAAGGAAAAGATCATAGCTGCGCCGCTGCATGCCACACTGCACAATTTGTTTCGAAGACTTTTCGGCGGCAACCAGCTCAGCACCTTGTTCCGGTGTGTGGCAGAGCGGCTTTTCGACGTAGATATCTTTTCCTGCCGCGAGCGTATCGAGAATCATGCGATGATGCCAATGCTCGGGAGTAGCAATCAGGACGGCGTCGACATCCTTGTCGTTCAAGAGATCCAAATAATGCCGATACACGCTCGCCTTGTGCGTGCCATTTGGGGAGGCAGCCGCGATTCCGCGCTCTAAATTAGGTTCATAGACGTCGCACACGGCCATTATTTGGACAGAAGGAATGCGGCCAAACGCGGCCATCACGAAATTGCCGCGGCCGCCTGTGCCAAGTACGCCAAGGCGGACTGTGTCGCTCGGCGCGGCAGCCAGAACAGAGAGCCCTGCACTTGAAGCGATGAAGGTTCTTCTGTTCAACATGCGGCGATCACTTCCAAGATATAGCTAGAAGACGAACTTTACCCCCAACTGAATAATGCGAGCGGCGTTTAGCGTAGTGCTTACCTGCCCGCCCGATGAACTATTGATGGCCGCCGAAGGCGCTGAGAACGTGGGGTGATTCAAGATGTTGAATACTTCAGCACGAAGCTGGAACTGCCTGATTTCGTCGATGGGCAGAGCTTTGAGCAGGCTGAAATCGACTTCTTTAAGACCATTCGCACGCAGAATATTGCGGCCGCCGTCACCGTATGTAAAGGTCGCAGGAACGGCAAACGCGCTGACACCCGACGGGGCGAGAGCGGTGCAGGCGGAATTGGCCGCGACGTAGAACCAGCACGATGGCGAACCAACATACGTAGGACTGCCGATCACCTGGGGCCGTTGGCCAGTCACACCGGTGTTCGCGATATCGCCGTTGATGGTAGGAGTGAATGGAATACCAGATCGCATGGTCACAATGCCAGTGGCTTCCCAGCCGCCGATCAGTTCATTTACAAAGCGATTGGAGTTGCTAAAGAACGTTTTGCCGTGACCAAACGGCAACCCGTAGTCAAAGCTTGCTGTGAAGGTCTGAGGCAGATCGTAATCACAAGGCCCACGATTTTGATTCAAAAGCAAGAGCGTCGTTCCACCCTGCAGACTGCCGGAATCGATGCACTTCGACCACGCGTAGGAAACCAGCGTATTCAAGCCATGCCAATTCCGTGATTCATACTTCACCTGGAGCGCGTTGTAATTTGCGTTCTCAGAGAACACGGGGTAAGTAATCGGCCCCCACTGCGCGTAGGGACGGCGCACCTGGATTTGTCCTGGACCGGGGTTCGGGTCATTGATGCTTAGATTTTGATTCAGGTGAGAGGTCTTGTTGCCCAGATAGGCGACGTCAATCGAAGTAGATCCGCTGAGCTGGCGTTGAATCGCAAAATTCCATTCATCGACCGCCTGACTCTTGAACACGATTGCGCCCGAATCCACGCTTGGTGTGGCGCAAGAAAGCGCAACCCATCCGAAGGGACAAACCGCACCGCTGGTATTGGCAGTGACGTTTGGCTGGCCCAGGAAAAAATCGCCAAACGTGCGCGTAGGCGCCAACGGAGGACGGTCGTTCGTAAGATTGACGGCGGCAAAGAATGGAACGGTCGCCACGGTGTTGTTAATGGTGTTGCTGTCGGGGAAGGCGTAGAAGATGCCGAAGCCGCTGCGAACTACAAACTTCGAACCACCGAATGGTGTCCAGGCAAAACCGACACGCGGCGCCCAGTTTTTCTGAACCGGTTGGATAGAGCTTGGCAGGCCGACTTTGTTGGTGAAGGTAAGGCGATCGGCAAAAAGAGCCAGTAGCTGCGGAGTCAGCGATTGGACATTCGCATCGATCGTCGACGGAATGATGAGTTGTCCAGTGGTCAAGTTAAACGCGCTCTTCTGGCCACGGATGCCGTTATAGAAACCGTTCAGGTCAAGACGCAGGCCAATGTCGAGAGTGAAGTTGGGAGTAACACGAAAATTATCTTGCGCGTAGAATCCCCAGAAACTCTGGTAATCGCCATTCTCCTGCTTGAAGTAGTCGCGCGTGACGTTATCCGGGTAGCCCAACAGAAAATCGGCGAAGGCGTCGCCGGTATAAGTTCCGACGAAGTTGAAAGTGCCGACGGAATTCGAGCCGTTGATGAAGCCCGCGGTTTGATGAAGTAATTCAGCTCCGAATTTGAGACTATGACGGCCGACCGTGTAACTGACGTTGTCGGCGTACTGCAGATTGCGAATCCGGTTCTGCTTGGGGCGCTGATCGGAAGGAGATCCGGTGAAATTGGAGTAGCCGGTCAGAGTGATGTAGGGAAAGCTGTAAATAGAAGTAGTGTCATTGAAGCCTTGCACTCCCGCTTCCTGATTGAAGTTCGTTCCCTGCAACGCTCCGCCGAAATAGAAATAGCTGCGATAGTAAGAGATCCGCGCTTCATTGAGCAGTTGCGGGCTGAAGATGTGCGTGAACGAGAGAGTCGCATTTTGCGCACGGCTGTGAAGCGGAAAGGAACCCAAGGCCAGATAGTTGTTGGGATCGTTCTCATCGTTGTTGTTGATGGAGTAGTGTCCGCTGAGCTGCGATGAGCTAGAAATCTGCTCGTCAATACGCGCGTCGGCGCGAATTTCATGCTGTAGCAAATTGTTGGTGTATGCCGAGTAGTTTGTGGAACCTTGCGTCGTGTTCGGCAACGGCATGTAATTCAGGAAGAAAAGTGCCTGAGGCGAAAAGGCGGTGCTCGGAATGACGTTGCCCGCGAAAGGCGCATAACCAGCCTTCGGATTCAGTAGCTTTTTCGAGATGGCGCTGAAGTTTCCGGCGCGCTCAGCCGGAGTGGGGACAATGTTGTTTTGATCTACGCCCTGCAGAAACCCCGTTTTCTCCAGGTCGACAAAGAAAAATGTTTTGTCCTTTCGAATAGGACCGCCGACTGCGAATCCGTACTGGTTACGCCGGTATGGCTCAATGTGCTGGTTGGTTCCCGCCGGAGTGACATAGAAGAAATTCTTGGCGTCGAAATAGGAGTTCCTAAGAAATTCGAAGCCAGTGCCGTGAAAGCCGTTTGTTCCGCTCTTGAGACTGACGTTGACCACGTTGGGGGTGTGGCCGTACTCAGCCGACATGTTGGAACTTTCGACCTTGAACTCTTGTAGTGCGTCGACGTTGGGTTGAATGAGAGTTCCGCCCGTCTGCATTTCCGTGATGAACGATCCGTCGAGGAACCAGCCAGTTTGATTCGGAGCGGTTCCGTTGATGGTGACATTAACAACCGACGAACGAATCGAACTGCCGCCCGTTCGCGTCCCTTGACCGCCGGGTGTGTACGTTGCGCCGGGCGTCAAATCGGTCAGTTGCCAGAAACTGCGCCCGTTGAGAGGCATGCGTTCGACGGCAGTCGGATTGACGACCTGACCGACAGATGCCTGAGCGGTCTCAACAATCGGCGCAGCGGCCTCGACGGTGACTTTCTGCTCGACTCCGCCGACCTGCAGGACGGCATTTACGCTTGCCCTCTGCGCGACCTGAAGTTCGATATCGGGCACTGTGTAGGTTTTGAATCCAGGCGCAGTAATTGTAACCGAGTAGTGTCCGATCGCCAGATTCGGAATCGTGAAATCACCGCTGCCCGTGGTTGTAACAGTACGCGCGACTTGTGTGCCTAAATTGGTGGCAACAACAGTAGCCCCTCCAACAATCCCACCCGAGGGATCTGTCACGGTTCCTTCAAGAGTTGCGGTAGAGATCTGGGCGCGGCTGGCACAGACGCCCATGAAAAGAAACAAGGCAGCGGAACGGGAAGACGACCAGGTCACAAGGCCTCCAAAGCGGTTTGCAAACGTTTCCTAAAGTAAGCGCAAATTAACGTAATGTCAAGCACCTCGCGTGACGAAAAAACATCTTCAATGGAGCAGCGGTCAATGTGGAGAGTGACGCTCGTATCGAGCCGCCTAAATTCGGTGTTTGCTGGAGTACTCTTATAACGGTGAGCGCTGAAAGAGCGCAAAAAGATTACCTCAACTTGGAAGCGCTTCCCATAAGGAGGAAAATTTGTGAGTCAACAGATGAGCAGCCGGCGGCAAGTGTTGAAATCGATCGCAGGCTGCCTGGCAGCCTTTCCCGCCATCTGCTCAGCGCCCGCGGCAACCGATATTCAAATCGTCGAGGTAGAGCCTTCTTATGACGACTACCAATATCGCGCGCCGATGAAGTTTGGCGGAACCGTCGTCACGCGAGTCACCATTCAGAATGTTCGCTGCCGCGTTCGGGGCCGCAACGGCAAAGTCGCCGACGGCTATGGATCAATGCCGATGGGCAACGTTTGGTCTTTTCCATCAAAGAAGATGACCTATGACCAGACGCTCGATGCGATGCGAAAGCTTTCGGCTCGCATCGCCAAACTCACCGGCGACGAGCGTGAATGGGGTCACCCGATCGATCTTAATTTGGCGCTTGAGCCAAAGTACTTAGCCGCCGCGGCAGAGATTTCCGCCAGTCTTCCCCAACCGATTCCAAAGCTGTGCATGTTGGTTACCGCGAGTCCGTTTGATGCAGCCGTTCACGATGCCTATGGCAAATTGCACGGGAAAAACAGCTATCAAACACTGGGGCCTGAGTATCTTCATCACGACTTGAGCTATTACCTGGGTCCTGAATTTAACGGCGAGACGTTAGACCACTACATATTGCCGCACGCCAAGCCGGAACTACCGCTCTACCATCTGGTAAGCGCGGTAGATCCCATCACATCTTCAGACGTTCAACACCGAATCGACGATGGACTGCCGGAGACGCTACCTGAATGGATTCGATACAACGGCATTACTCACATCAAAATCAAGCTAAACGGCGACAACCACGAATGGGATTTGGATCGCGTGATTCGCGTTCACCAGGCAACGGCGCAAACCGAACGCGAGCGCAAGGTCACGGATTACGTCTACTCGCTCGATTTTAATGAAAAGTGCCCCAATGTCGACTATCTGGTTAATTTTCTGCACGAATTGAAAGCGAAGTCTCCGGATGGCTTCAGCCGGATTCAATACGTTGAACAGCCGACGGCGCGGGATTTAAAAGCTAATCCGCAAAACGATATGCATGCTGCTTCGAAGCTGGTTCCGGTGGTTATTGATGAATCTCTTACCGGTAAGGACGCTTTCTTGCTGGCACTACAGATGGGTTATTCGGGAGCCGCATTGAAAGCGTGCAAATGCCAGAGCCAAGCGCTGCTGCTCGCCGCGTTAGGCATGAAAAAGAAAGTGTTCTTGTGCGTTCAGGACTTGACGTGTCCAGGCGAGTCGCTGTTGCAATCGGTGTCACTCGCAGCACATGTGCCGACCGTGCAGGCCATTGAAGCAAACGCGCGGCAGTATGTTCCGGCGGCGAATAAAGGTTGGCAGGATCGCTTCCCGGGAGTGTTTAAAGTGCGAGACGGACTTGTTCACACGGCCGGCATTGACGGACTCGGACTGGGCGCCGTTCCAGTCAAGAACAGCTAGGCCCGATCGGTCCCTTCGATCCGAAAGCAATACGAATATTTGCAAGGACGCTTCGATTCATCCTGCAGATTTTGCGGGATATCGATGACCAACCCGCTCGTCGGATCATTTCGCCAATGCAGAGGCGCTGTCACGCCGAGCATTCTGATTTGTGTTCCTTCTTTGGCCTTTATCGATTTCAAAGTCAACGAGGAGGCAGGCCATTTCTGCGCAAAGGCGTAAATATATCGGCTGTCCTTAGTGCGGCTGAAACGCACGTTGTCCCCTTCGGCCCAAAGCGATCCATCGCGCGCACGAGTCGCGTAGATACCTTCACCGTTCACTTTGAGCCAGCGGCCTGTTTCTTTCAGTTGCTCCACAGCCGAGGGATGAAATTGCCCGTTTGCATCCGGGCCTACGCCGACTTGAAAACTGCCGCCCTTGGCGACGGCATCGACCAAATTGCTGACGATCCACGCAGTCCCTTTGTAGTGCGCCGGGTCGGGGTCGTATGAAAAGCCCTTTGCAAGAGGATAAATAACCATCCAGGGAGTGTTGGTGTTTTCTTTGCTTCCAGGAACGAAACCTTCCGGCGTGTAGTAATCGCCATAGTTACCGATTCCGCGGGCGCGGAGCATGACATCCGGCTGAATCTTCCGAAGATCGAGAATCGTTTGGCGAAGCTGCGGCCACACCGCGGGACCAAGCCACATATCGAGCGAGAGCATATCGATACGCCCGTAATTTGTCAGCAACTCTGTAAGCTGAGCGCGATGCCGCATGATCATGCGATTCACCTCGGCCGGAGTCGGATCAGGAACGATCACCATACGGTCGCCTAAACGTTGCTTTGTTCCCTTGAAGTCGATGTCTAACTTCGGAGAGGAAGGAACCTGCAAAGGATGGTAGACATACGGACGAAAGTCGGCGTCATACCAATCCGGATGTGAAAAATAGAGAGCGATCTTCAAATTATGCTTGTGGCCGGCCTGGCATAGTTCGCCTACAATGTCGCGCTTGAAAGGCGTCTCCATGATGCTGTAGGCAAGATCGCAAGCTTCCATCTTTGGACCGCCGGGCGCTGTCCAATTTGCGCGCGAACGCACACGCGTTCGGGTATTGAACATGGAAAATCCTTCGTGATGTTTCGTCGTGAAAGCGAACATTTTGAGGCCGCTTTCGGAGAACAGGTTCATCCATGCAGAGGCATCGAAGCCTTTCGGATTCCAGGTCTTATAGATCTGGTTGTAACTTTGGCGTTCCTCAAAGGATTTCGACAGAAACGGCCACGATTCCTTGTTGTAGCCCGCGACCGAATAGATTCCCCAGTGGATGCGAACGCCGAACTTCATGTCACGAAAGGCATCATAAGCAGCCGTAGAGGCCCAACGATATTCAGGGACCGGGATGTCCTCTACATAGGATTTGACCCGCTGGTAATGGCGATCCGTCCCAGGAAGATGGTGATCGAGGGAATGCGGGCCTTGGCCCAGCAACTGTCGAGTTGAGAGCTCCGCGGCACTCGCGGCGAGAAATTCACGTCTGTTCATCTGATTTTCAAGCGGTTTCAAAGATAAGTGGGCAATATTTGCATTTCGGGAACGTACGCTCGAGGGGGCAGCTTTGCAACCGCAAGGACGGCATCGGCGATATCTTCGGGTTGCATAGCGAGTTTCAAAGCCTCCGCCGAAGGCTTCACGGGGCGTTTTTCGAGAAGCTCAGTCGCAACCATACCGGGGCAAATCACACAGGTACGGATTCCGTTTTCTTTCTCCTCATAGCGAACGGCGTGCGCGAGGCCGACTATGCCTCTCTTAGCAGCTTGATAAGAAGCGCCGGAAGCATCGGGCAGCAGGCCTGAGATTGAAGAGATGTAGATCAAAGAGCCGTCTTTCGCCTGACGCATTGATGGCAGAACTGCTTGCGTGATGTAGTAGGCGCTGTTGAGATTGACCGTCACCATCATGTCCCAAATGTCAACCTTCAGCCGGGTCATTGCTCGATCGGGCGTGTTGGTACCCGTGGCGAACACGAGAATTTCAACTCTTCCGAACTTCTTTTCGGTTTCGCGCACAAGGCGCTCCATTTCCGACGGTTTCGTAGCATCGGCCGCAAAGATCTCAATAGAGCCGCCCTGAGACTTCGCTTTTTCTTGAAGACCGAGCAGCCGGTCCTGCCTTCGCGCTGAAGCCATCACCTTTCCCCCTTCCTGGGCGAAAAGCAAGGCCGTGGAAAAACCAATTCCGCTGGAAGCGCCGACGATGAGGACAACTTTGTCCTTAAGTGAGATAGGCATGAATACTAAAGATCCTTATGATTTGCGGTTCAAATTCATCACTGAATCGCGCTCAATCAATTCGACGCCGAGAACGCGATTCTCGGGAGATTTATCTTTTCCTTTGGCGAGCCTGAGCAGAATGTTCACAGCGGCCTGGCCGATTTCGTATTTCGATTGGTGAATGGTGGTGAGCGGCGGATGCACGATGGCGGCAAAATCGACGTTATCAAAGCCAATCAAAGAAACATTTTTAGGGATTCGGATGCCGCGTTCGATAGCAGCCTTCAAAACTCCGAATGCCACCGCGTCGTTGGCGGCAAAAATAGCGGTAACGTCAGGATTCTCTTTGAACAGCTTGAGCGCCATTGCGTGACCGCCCGCGAGTGTATGTCCTCCATGTAGAACAGTTACTGAGGCCAATGGATCGCCTTCGCGGACTGCCTGCAAAAAACCCTTAGCTCGCTGTGTAAGATTGCCGTGTTGACGGGGACCCGTGAGATGCGCCAGCCGCCGATGGCCCATACGCAAGAAATATTGTGCGGCGAGGCGGCCACCCTGTTCGTTATCCGCAGAAACTGTCGAAAACTCCGAGTGCGCGAAACACCGATTCAGAAGCACTATGGGCACTCCGCTTTGGACCAGGCGCTCTTGTTCCGCTTCGCGCAAGACGCTGACAGAATTCATGATGATTCCATCCACGCGTTTTGCCATTAAGGAGCCTATGTAGTGGTTCTGTTTCTGCGAATCCAGATCGCTGTTGCAAAGGACTACATCGCAACCTGCCGAGTAAGCTTCGTCTTCCACTCCGCGCGCCACTTCAGAAAAGAACGGATTGCGTATGTCGCTAATAATGAGTCCCAAAATCTGCGAACGCCCGGTAACCAAGCCGCGCGCCAAGCGATTGGGGCGATAGCGTAATTGCGCCGCCACTTCCAGCACGCGCTTCCGGGTATTTGCATTCACGCCGTAGCTTCCGTTCAGCGAACGCGACGCAGTGGCAATCGTTACACCTGCAGCCGCTGCAATATCCCGCAACTTGACAGGCTGCGGCTGCGAAGGCGGCACCTTGCTTTGCAATCGTTTCCGATTATATGTCGAGGAGACAAAAACCTGTCAACTAGCGAAGTCCTTGGGGCCAATTAGAAAATAAGGCGTCGTTAACAGTCCTGCTCCCATCTCCGTCTTCTCCACAGCGCGGCACAATGTGGCCGCGTTGAAAAAGGAGATAGAACATGAAAAGCCTGACGAAATCTCTGCTGGCTGCGTCACTTCTAGTCGCTCCGATGCTGGCGGGGGCGTTACGTCTTGAAGTAGGCAATCCGGCGGCGAATCCGGAAGCGTTAGCCAAACATGCCCTGTTGATCGTACGTAGTACGGCCTGCCAATCACCAGAAAAAACTACGATCACAGCGACCGCTGAAGGTATCGTGAATGGAAAACGGGAGAGCATCCCACTGAAATTGATCTCGCTTTCGGCGCCTGGGACGTTTGGGGTCGGCCGTAATTGGCCTGATGACGGCACTTGGGCAGTCAAGATGATTGCGACGAATCCGGACTATAAGAACTACGCAACCAGTGCGGTAATTCCAGTTCAGAAGAATGTGGCGCAATTTGAGGCAGTGAAGCACTATTATCGTGCGCCTACTGAAACCGACGTGCTTGCGTCTCTAAACTAGTCCTCAACGACTGTCGTGCTCACAACTATCGAGCCTCGACTGCAAGAAGCCACGCTGGTTCGTGCCGCTCAAAGCGGCGACCGCGCGGCTTTTGGCACGTTGTACGAGCAATACGGGCGTCTGGTTCACGGCATCCTGTTAGCCCACGTCTCTTATCACGATGCCGAAGACCTCATGCAGGACGTGTTTCTCAAAGCGCTTGAGCGGCTATCCGCCCTTCGTGAGCCGGCAGCTTTTTCTGGCTGGTTGATTGCAATTGCACGCCGTGCAGCAACGGATTATATACGAATCCGGCGCCCAACGCTTGAACCTGGACCGGCGATTGTAGGAGGAAGCGCACCGGACGGTGAGGCGTTCGCCGTGCTCGCGGTCATTCGGCGCCTGCCCGAGAGCTATCGCGAAACTCTGGTTCTTCGTCTCGTGGAAGGAATGACCGGGCCCGAGATTGCGGCACGCACCGGTTTAGCGCCAGATTCGGTGCGGGTGAATCTGTGCCGCGGAATGAAACTCCTGCGTGAGCAGTTGGAAGGTCAACGAAAGATATGAACGAAGACTATTTGTGGGATCGTAGCGGCGAACCCGAAGCGGATGTGGCTCAACTCGAACAGCTTCTTGGCCGATTGAGATGGCCGGAACAAGACGTGCCACGCGCTATGCCCAAGCAGCGGCGGCACACAAAACAATGGTGGGCGATGGCCGCAGCAATTTTGGTGTTGTGCCTGGGAGCGACGTTTCTTTTTCAGAGAATGCATACTACTCAACCCATGACTTCATGGCAGTTGTCGCGAGCAGGACAAAAGCCAAGCGGAGTTCGCGCGGGACAGGTGATAGATACGAGCGGCAGCGCGCAAGCCAGCATGGAATCGGAGTTTGTCGGCGAGGTGCAGATTGAGCCTAACTCCCGGTTGCGTGTGATGAGAGCACATCAGGACGAGCAGCGGCTGGCTTTGGACCACGGGACCATCCATGCGGTCATCTGGGCGCCGCCAACGAAGTTCGTTGTCGATACACCTTCGGCCAGGACCGTCGATCTCGGTTGCGAGTACACGTTATCTGTGGCGAACGACGGCAAAGGATTTCTGACAGTACAAACGGGCTGGGTTGCGTTCCAGTGGCAGAATATTGAATCGTTTATTCCGGCAGGGGCAGCGTGTACTACTCGGCCGGGTCACGGGCCGGACACGCCGCATTTCCTGGATGCACCGGACCCTCTGACGAAGTCTGTTGCCCAGTTTGATCTGACTGGAAGCACTCAAGCGTTGAATATGGCGCTTGCCGCCGCTCGACCACGCGATGCCTTAACGCTCTGGCATCTACTTCAGCGAACCGAGGGGCCAGAGCGCGCCGAAATATTTAATCGTTTTGCGAGCTTGGTGAAGTTACCGGCTGGCGTGACCCGAGAACGCATTCTAACCGGCGATCCAAAGGCGATGGATGGCGCCTGGGATGCGTTAAATCTCGGCGACACGAACTGGTGGCGGGAATGGAAACGGGAGTGGTGAAAGGTAATCATATTCGATTGCTCCGCCGGTCGGCAGAATGACACCCGCAACTTCGCCAAAATTATTGTGTTGAAAATGAATACTGGCTGCCGTCCGGAAATTGATGTTGCTCGCGACTGTTGGGTTGTAATTGTAACTCGTCGGCTGTCCAGCCGTTCCACGGCCACATCTCATGAACTTGGCTGGCCGCCCAGACAACTGTTGAATGGGACATTCTCGGCGGTACCGTTCAACGAGAAAGTCAAATGTACTGGAACAAGGCACGAAACACTAGCCCCAAAATTTGGCGCAAAGTACTAAGTCTATTGGATGTGTGTCGATTGTAAGTGGAAGGAATAGGGCATATATAGGACTGCTGATGAACTGCCCAAATGCGGAGGCGGGCGTTGGCCGCAATCCACCTTTTACAAATTGTCAGTCGACAAATCGGAGTAGATCCTACCATGCGAAACTGACCTCAACCACAGATGCTGAAGAACCCATCTGGGTCCAACTCGCGCGCGGCATTTCGCCATCGTCCCTTTCGCTATTACATACCGGCCCGGTTTCTCATCACCGTTGCTTCGGAGATGCAGGCCGTCGCGGTGGCATGGCAGATTTACGATCTCACGCGCCGGCCGCTAGATCTTGGGCTCGTCGGGCTGGCCCAATTTCTTCCAGGCATCTGCCTATTCCTGGTTGCCGGCCACGTTGCGGATCGTGTTCCGCGCCAGAAAATTTTGCAAGTGTGCTGGGCATCGTTCGCCGTCTGCTCGCTACTGTTGTTCGCCTTTACGCTGCACGGGTTGTCGTCGCCATTACCCATTTACGTGGTCATTCTGCTGAACGGTTTTGTGCGTGCCTTTAACGCGCCGGCGAGCCAGGCCTTTGTGCCCCTACTGGTGCCACAGGAGGATTTTCCAAACGCGATCGCGTGGAGTTCTTCTATATTTCAGATCGCAACGATTACCGGGCCGATGCTCGGGGGTCTTATTTATGGATTGACAGGCAGGCCTACTACTGTCTTTGCTTCTTCGGCCGCAGCATACACGCTGGCATTTGTTTTATTGCGTCAAGTTCACGTCGCCGCAGTTCGGACCCCTGGGCCCACGTCAGGTCGAACAGTGCTGGAAGGGCTTTCCTTTATTTGGCGCAACAAGATAATTATGGGGGCGATTTCCCTGGATCTCTTTGCGGTGCTGCTAGGAGGCGCAGTCGCGTTGTTGCCTGTTTATGCGCGAGAGATTTTGAAAATCGGCGCCACAGGACTCGGCATATTGCGTTGTGCGCCGGGCGTAGGCGCGGTCTTGATGGGGATGGTGATGGCTCATTGGCCTCTCAAACGGAGAGCCGGATTGATCATGCTTTGGTGTGTTTTTGCCTTCGGCGTCTTCACGGTGATATTCGGGCTATCCCACGAACTCTGGATTTCGTTGTTCATGCTGTTTTTGATCGGGGCTTCAGATTCGGTCAGCGTCATCGTTCGTCACACCATGATCCAGCTTTCGACGCCAGATGAAATGCGCGGCCGGGTGAGCGCGGTCAACACGGTCTTCATCGGCGCATCGAATGAAGTAGGGCAATTTGAATCCGGCATCACGGCTCAATGGTTCGGCACGGTTCCGGCTGTCGTGATCGGTGGAGTTGGAACGATGGTGATCGTCGCGGCATGGTCGGCGTTGTTTCCGAAGCTGCGAAAAATGGACAACCTGCTTCCCGATATGCCGGTGCTCGATTTACCCGAACAATCCGCCCGGGAAGCGGGTGCGGCCGCCGACTGATCCTACTCGGGAATCCTGATACCTTTGATTTGTGTCGGGGTCACGCGGTTTTCTTTCGCTCAAACGTTGCCTGGCGATAGCCGCGTTTTTCGTTTTTGCGGCGCTTGTTTTTGCCGTTGACGTTTCATCCCTTCCGAAGCCGACGGGGTACGTTAGCGATCTCGCGCATGTTGTCTCGCCGGATCAGAAGGAAATTCTCGAGCAGTTCTGCACGAAAGTAGAGCAGGACTTGGGCGTTCAATTCGCGCTGGTCACGATCGACGCACTCGATGGTCGACCGATTCGCGACGTCGCTCTCGAAATTGGCCGGAAGTGGGGTGTTGGTTCGAAGAAAGATAACCAGGGCGTCTTGTTGTTGCTGGCGATCAAAGATCACCAGAGCGATATCGAGACAGGACGCGGCATAGAGCCATACCTCACTGACGGATTTGCCGGCAGCATATTGCGCGGGATGCGGCCGGATCTGCAAAACGACGATTATGGCCAAGCGCTCTTTACGGCGGCGCAAGCGATGGCCACACAGATCGCTCAAGGTAAGGGCATCGCGTTCAATGCCACGCTTCCACAGCGTGAGGACAGGCAACAACCAGCCCAGCGTCATGGCGGCGGCATTCCAATTGGACTGATCATCTTCGGTGTCTTCTTTTTACTCGCATTATTGAGCCGCGGGGGCCGGCGAGGTGGCGGCGGATTCGGCGGCGGTGGTGGCCTGTGGACCGGCATGCTGTTGGGAAATCTCTTGGGCGGCGGCCGGCGTTATGGCGGCGGTGGTTGGGGAGGCGGCGGTTTTGGCGGCGGGGGCGCAAGCAGCAACTGGTAGATATGTCGGGAGAAAAAGTGGAGGAGCAACTTTCCGTTCTGGTGGAAAAGCTGAAAGCGGCGTTCGGCCAGCGTCTTGTGTCGGCAGTTTTGTATGGGTCGGCAGCTATGGGCGATTGGGACAACCGCGTTTCGGACTTAAACGTTCTTTGTGTGCTGGACCGGCTATCTCCTGCCGAACTCGCCGCATCCGAGCCGGTATTTCGCTGGTGGCGTGAAAAGAACAACCCGCCACCGCTGCTGCTCACCGAGGAAGAAGTGCGCACATCGACCGACTGCTTTCCCATGGAGTTTCAGGACATGCAGCAGCATCGGCGCGTGCTGCATGGGCCGGACTTGATAGCGGATCTTACAATCGATCGCTCTTTTTATCGCGCGCAAGTCGAGCACGAACTTCGCGCGAAGCAGATACGTCTACGTCAGAAGGCGACCGAAGCTTTATCTGACCGGAAAAGGTTGACTCAGTTACTAACTGAATCTCTGTCGACTTTCTGTGTGCTCGGCCGGCATGCGTTGCTTTTGAGCGGACGGGAGCCGCGCTGGAAGAAACAAGAGATTCTAAGTGCTTTGGAAACAGTGCTTCGGAATCCATTGCGAGGCGCAAATGCGATACTGTCGATTCGTACGTCCGGGAAACGGAACTTAGACGCCGCAGACGTCTCAATACTTGAACAGTATTTGAACGAGATGGACGCGCTGGTGCGTTTTGTCGACGCTCTCGACAAATAAACGGGGAACGCCGGGAGAATAGGAGAGAGGCACAAAGATGAAGGCCGTTTTGATCATTCTGGGAATAGTGGTCGTTGTGATTGTCATCGTGTCGGGACGCGCGATGGGCGGATACAATCAACTGGTCACGGAACGCAACGATATACAGGCACGCTGGGCTCAAGTGGACAACGACATGAAGCGGCGGGCAGATCTAATTCCCAATCTCGTCGAAACGGTCAAGGGCTATGCCAAACAGGAGCAAACCGTAATCGGTGAAGTGGCGAATGCGCGCGCGGCGCTGCTTGGCGCCCACAGCAAACAGGACGAAATCACGGCTAATAATCAACTCAGCGGGGCGATTGGCCGTTTGCTTGTGTTGCAGGAGAACTACCCGCAGCTCAAATCGAACGAAAATTTTCTTCGCTTGCAAGATGAGTTAGCGGGCACGGAAAATCGCATTGCGGTGGATCGACGGGATTACAACGAAGCAATTAAGAAGTACAACACAGATGTGGAATTGTTCCCGAAGAATATCGTGGCGTCGATCTTCAATTTCCACCGCGATGACGCGTACTTTCAAACTCCTGAAGAGGAGAAGAAAGTGCCCCAGGTAAAGTTCTAGGGCGCGCTACTCCGGCTCAGTCTGGTCTTCGGGCTCAGGCAAATCTTCCAGTTCTTCGGCGCGCCGGGCGTAGCTCTTAAGCACAGTTAGCGAAACTCGACCGGTGAACCCCGCGGTTCGGAGGCGTCTGTACGCGGCTGCAAGTTGTTTTTCTTCTTCGAACAACTCGAACAAATCCCGGCCGCGATATTTCTTTTCCAGAAAACGGCGCGCCAGATCGGCTTCGTTGACGCTTGAGAAGGCTTTGTCGATGGCTTTCTGCGCGACTGAAGACGATACGCGTTTTGCGCGCAGGTCGCGCATCACGCGCACGCGGCCAAACCCCTGATTCTGCAGCCGGGCGGATGCGAAACTCTCAGAAAATTTCGCGTCGTCGGCAAAGCCATAGTCGCGAAGTTTGGTCAGTGTGGTTGTGACGGAATCGGGAGCATCGGCGCGGCGCGACAGCTTTTGTCTAAGCTCGGCTGAAGAGTACGGGCGTTGTGCCAATATTCTTAGGGCGTAATCCCAGAGCCCGTCCGAATCGAGTTTTCGGGGCCTGCGCCGCGTCTCCATCTTGCTGAAACTTTTGCCAATTTACCATGCTCTACAAGTTGTAAACTGCGGGTGGAAGCGTTTGGTCGGATTCTCACGCGCAAAGACGGTAAAAGGAGAGGCATTATGGAGGAACGAAGCGGATTTGGATATTTCCTGTTGGGTCTTGGAATTGGCGTGGCAGCCGGTATTCTATGGGCTCCTAGGGCGGGCGAAGAAACACGCCAGATTATTGCCGATAAGGCAGGCGAAGGCGCGGACTATTTGAAAGCCCGGGCCCAGGAAGGCACTGAGTACGTTCGCCAGCGAACCGACGACATCAAGCAATCTGCCAGCGACTTGTACGAAAGAGGCCGCTCTACTGTCGCGCGTCAGAAGGATACACTTGGCGCGGCGGTGGAAGCCGGAAAACAAGCTTATCGAGATGCGGTCAGCGATGTGAAGAGCGCCACGGCCGGATCAGGCGGATCAAGCACGGGCTCGCCTGCCTAATCGTTGATCACAGACGCGGATAGCTAAAGCGACGAGTGATGGACGATCACACGCTTCTCATTCTGCTCACGATTTTTGTGGCGGTTGCAGCGGTAGCCCTGATTATTCAGGCTTGCATGCTCATCGGTGTGCTAGTTGCGCTGCGCCGCTTCCAACAAAAAGTCATGCCACTGGTTCCCCAAGTAGAGGGAATATTAGCGGTTGTACATCGAACGACCGAACGAGTAGAAAAACATATTGAGCGCATCGGTACGACCAGTTCTGCCATTCTGGACGTCACAAAACAGCAACTCGGACGAGTGGACGAGTTGCTAAACGATGCGAGTACTAGAGCGAAAGTTCAGATGGAACGCGCGGAGATGGTGCTTGACGACACAATGACGAGAGTGCAGGAAACCGTGTCCTACGTACAATCCGGAGTAGTGCGGCCGGTGCGTGAGCTGTATGGCGTTCTGGCAGGTATTCGAACCGCGCTTGCCTATTTGGGTCGTGCGGGACGTCCGACAGTCGATCACGCGACGTCAGATGAAGAGATGTTTATTTAAGCGATGAAGACGGCATCCGTAAAAATGCTGCCCTAAGGCAGCATTTTGCGGTTGCGGCGGCGCTTCAGATAGCACAAAAGCAGTCCCGCAGCACCTACCCACATCAAACCCTGGACCCACATACTATTCATATTTTTTCTTGCCAGCCATCCTTTCGTGACAACAAGCGGAAATCGCTCCGCTTATACATTCACATCGACATAAAGGCGAATGTCATTAGGCCCTCTACTGCGAAATTCCCGACATCGCAGGCAACAGTTTTGTAAATACCTGGAGCAGGCCGGGGCCCGCAGTTACCACCATCAGGGCGGGCAAGCTGAAGAAGAATATAGGAAAAACCAGTTTGACTCCCACTTTGCCGGCGCGTTCTTCCGCTTCCTGCCGCCGCCGGATCCGGAGGAAGTCCGATTGTGTACGTAGAGCTTCCGATACGCTGGTGCCGAACCTGTCGGTCTGAATGAGAATGTTCACGAGCTTTTTGACTTCTTCTTCACCGGTGCGGCGCGCGAAGTTGCGCATTGCGTCCGCGCGGCTTTTGCCGGCCATGATCTCCATGTTCACCAGAGCCAGTTCCTCGCAGACGGCGGGATGCACACTTTCAAGCTCCCGGCTTACATTCACAATGGCTTGGTCCAGACCGCAGCCCGCTTCCGTACAGATGACCAACAGATCGAGCACGTCAGGCAGCGAGAGCCGAATCTTCTCATGGCGGCGCTTTACCAGAAATCCCAGCGCATACGCCGGACCGAAGAACCCCATACCCGCACCGGCTACGGGCAAGATGATCCGCAGCATATCGTTATCGAGGTGATTCCTGACGGGCAACGAGCAAACTACCAGAACAACGGCCAAGAGAATCTTGATTCCGTAGTAAATAGGCACGGCGGAGTTCGAGCGAAAACCGGCATTTCCCAGTTCCTTCTTGGCTGCCGAGGCGTCGCTCGGCGAAACGGGCAGCAGGTTTCCGATGGGCTCGAGAAGTTGAGCGAGAGAAAAATCTTTCTTTTGTTTGCGCTGCTCGAGGGGCTTCGGGATGGACTCCGAGGTTGTGCGCGCAAGTTGGTCGAGCATGCGCGCGGGGCGCACGTAAACCCGGTATCCAAACACTGACACCAGAGTCATCACGATCACAAAAATCAGGACGGCGAGTAGCATATACGAATCAGACTTTGATGTTGACGATCTTCTGAATGATGAAGTAGCCGACCACCTGACCCGCTGCCGCTCCATAAATCAGGTACCGGCCGATATCCGTTGCCGCCATTCCTTTGAGATATCCGGGGTTCAAGATCAACATGAAACCGGTGACTCCGATGGGCATTAATGTCAACACCAGCGCCGTGATGCGGCCGTGTGCGCTTGCTGCTTTCACTTGGCCTTTCAGGCGAAAGCGTTCGCGAATGATGAAGGCGAGCTTGCTCAAGATTTCGCCGAGATTGCCGCCGGTCTCTTGCTGGAGCAAGACAGACGATATGAAAAATCGCACGTCAATCAATGGGACCAATGTGCCCATTCGTTTGAGCGCGACGTCGAGCGAGGAGCCCAATTGCAAATCGTTCGAAACTCTTCTAAAAGCCAAACCGAGCGGTTCCGGAGAATCGGTGGCGAGCATTTCGAGAGCAACCGAGAAGCCGTGCCCCGCGCGCATGGATCGCGAAAGAAAGTCTAACGCCTCGGGGAGTTGCTCTTCGAACGCGCTGAACATCCTCTTGCGTTTCAAGAGAACGACAATCAGCGGGAACGAGGCGGCCGTCGAACCAATCAGCGACGCAGAGACTAGCGCGGTTAGAAAAGCCAGCTTGAACCCGATGGCAAATCCAATAACAAACAAGAGGGCCGACATTGTGATGAGGCGGCTTGCCTTGTACTTCTTGCCGGCCTGTTCGAGAACTAAATCCAACCGGTCCATGAATTGGAACCGGCTGAGCAATTTAGTCAGATTGTCTTCCACTTCGGCCGGGCGCAAGAGTTCGGACCGCTGCTCGGCGGGTGTCGCTTCCGCCTTGCGCAGCATAGAGCGGATCTGCTGTTTTTGTTTGGACCGGAAGTAAGACGTGCCGAGCCCGACGGAAAGGACCACCGTTATAAATACCGCCGCAAATAGAACGGTGACCAACAGGAGCATTCGCTAACGAACCTCGACAACGCTCTGAAATAGTTGTGGCGGCAGTTCGATACCGGCGGCCTTGAGCCTCTCGCTGAATTTCGGCCGCACGCCGGTCGGCCGGAAGCGGCCAATCACACGCCCATCGCTGCTCATGCTGCTGCGCTCGAACAAAAAAATGTCCTGCGTGGTGACCAGATCGCCTTCCATGCCGAGACACTCGGTGATGTACGTCACCTTGCGGGTTCCATCGGACAAACGGCTGCACTGGATGAATAAATCGATGGCGGAGGCGACTTGCTGGCGTATCGAACGCACGTTGAGGTTCGAACTAGCCATGCCGATCATGACCTCCAGGCGGCTGATTGCGTCGCGCGGACTATTGGCGTGAATGGTGGTGAGTGAACCATCGTGGCCGGTGTTCATGGCTTGCAGCATGTCAAGCGCTTCCTCGCCGCGAACCTCACCGACGATGATGCGATCGGGACGCATACGTAGTGCGTTGATCAAAAGATGCCGTTGAACAACCGCGCCTTTGCCTTCCACATTGGGCGGCCGGGTTTCTAATCTCGCCACGTGAGTTTGCCGCAGTTGCAATTCCGCAGCGTCTTCAATGGTGACAATGCGTTCATTGCTGGGAATGAAGCCCGACAGCATGTTCAAGAACGTTGTCTTACCGGCGCCGGTTCCACCCGAAATGATGATGTTGAGCCGCGCCTTCACGCAACCTTTAACCAGCTCCAGCATTCCCTCGGTAAGGGACAGGTTGCGCAGTAGATCGGCCGGCTGTAGTGGGTCGCTTCCAAAACGCCGAATAGACAGCAGCGGTCCATCGACGGCTAGGGGGGGAATCACGGCGTTGACGCGCGATCCGTCGGGAAGCCGCGCATCCACCATGGGCGAAGATTCATCGATCCGACGACCGACGCGTGAGACGACGCGCTCGATGATGCGCATCAGGTGAGCATCATCCTTGAATTCAATGTTTGTCTGTTCGAGTTTGCCGCGGCGTTCTACAAAGATCAACCGCGGAGTGGTGACCAGGATGTCGGAAACCGTGGGATCGCGTAGCAGCGGTTCAATCGGCCCCAGCCCGAAGACTTCGTCCAGGACTTCTTCGATCAGCCGGTCTTTTTCCGTGAGGCTGAGCGGCGTTTTTTCTTCATTCACCAGCTTGGCGACAGAAGGCCGAATCTCCTGCCGGATCTTGTCTCCCGGCATGGCATAGACTGCTTCGAGGTTGATTCGATCCAGCAGCTTGCGATGAATCGAAAACTTCAGTTCCTGATATTGCAGGGAAGAAGGATCTCGCGCGAGCCGCGGCGATTCCGCTCGTTGGTCGTTGCGCGACGTCTCCGCAGTCAGCATCGTTTCCTCTTAACCGAAAAGCGCAAATTTCTTTTTTGTCTTGACGGGCGTGACCCCGGCGATCTTGGAAGCCAACAGGGCGAACTGCTGGCCCAAACGCGAACTGGAATCAATCAGGCTGCCGCTTGAATAAGACTGATACAGGCCGAGGTACTCGTTGGGAAGCGCCGCATAAAGAGAGCGGCCTAAGATCTTTTCCAATTCCTGGGTGCTGATGTCCATCATCTTCGGCGTTCGATTCAGCAGCAGTTGCAGCTTTTCTCCGTGCTCAAACAATCCATGAACGATGGACTTGAGACCATGAAGCGCCGCCACTTCCAAGGTCGAAACAAGAAACAACTGATCGATCTCATCGAGCACAGCCGTAGCGATCGAGTTCAAGCTGCGGCCCAAGTCGAGGACGATCCAGTCGTCCTGCGTACGCATGAATTGCAGCACCTGCTGTAGCCTGTTTTCGTCGGGATGATCCCAGCGCGTATAGTTCGCCGGCGCAGGCATGACCGACAAGCCGGGCTTTCGTTCCACAATCAGGGCTTTCCATAGGCTTTGATCCAGACGGGACAGATTCTTGATGGCATCCAGAACGGAGTAGGAGCTAGGCGTCTTCATCAGAAAACCGACCATTCCGGAAGTAAAGTCGAAATCGGCAAGCAATACACTCTTCTGTGTCACTGTTTGAAGTTCCGATGCAACGTGACAGGCGAGAGTGGTTGCGCCGCAACCGCCTTTGGCGGACAAAAATCCAATAATCTTTCCGTGCGTGGGCTTCACAGCCTCGTTTTCCGAAGCCGAAAACATTCGCTGCAATGCCGGCTCCAGCGTGTCGGCCAGCGGGATGTGCAGAAATTCATTCGCACCAGCACGCATCGCAGATAGAATTATCTGCGGATCGGCGATGGTGTGTAGCGCGACTACGCGAATCCGCGGAGCATGATAGCGCAGTTGGCGCATGGCGATATTCAGCTCCGAAGGAACCGAAGAAAGGTCTAGAAGCAATATTTCGGGCTTGGTTTTTGAAATTCGGTCAAGAAGGCTGTTCCAATCGCCCTTGTGTTGATCGAACAAAACCGGAGTACGCTGGGACTTTAGTGTGCGCAGTACTTCCCGCTCGAGTTCCTCGTCCGTGACTTGAAGCAATAAATTAGCGAACGTCATGATGCCGGGAGCTACTTCACTGTTCCGGAGTTAGGCGGGGTGGTAGGCACGCCGCTTTGTGAAGGCGGCGATGAGGCCGGCGTCTGATTCGCGTTCTTGCCGTCCTGAGTACCTTGCCCCGCGTTCTGCGGCAGCGGTAAGCTCTTCAGTTCTTCTATCGGCAGTGTGTCGATTCTCTGTATAGGCGCAGGCGATCCGGTCACATCGGCTCCCGGTGTGCGTGGCGCTTTGTCGGATGTATCTTTACCGAATGGCAGCGGCATCTCTAAGCCGGGCACTTTGCCGCCCGCAGGCAGCGGCCGCACGAGTTCCGGCGTGACCACGACCAGCAGTTCGGTGTCGTTCTTCTGCACGGATTTCGACTCAAAGAGTTTTCCAAGAACTGGAATATTGGCCAATCCCGGAATCTTATTGAGCTGTTCCGTAACCTGTTTATCAAGCAGTCCCGCGATGACAAAGCTCTGTTGGTTTTCGAGTTCCACTTCGGTTTGAACGCGGCGCGTGGCCAAACCCGGCACAGAAAATCCGTTCACCGTGAGGCCGTTCGAGTAATCGAGCGAGCTTACTTCGGGCGTGACCTTGAGCAGGATGGAACCGCGCGGCGTCACAACGGGTAAAAAGTTCAAGCGAATTCCAAACTCCTTGAACTGAATGGTGATTTGACCGACGCCCGAAGCTCCGCCTTGGATCGTCGGAAATGGAAATTCGCCGCCCGCGAGAAAGCTGGCCTGTTCGCCGCTGACAGTCAGCAGGTTGGGCTCGGCCAGAATCTGCAAAATGTTTTTGGCTTCGAGAGCCTGTATAAAGGTTCCAATGTTCAGGTCGGGCCGGTAGTAGAAAAGGTTCAATAAGTCCTGGAAGGTGACACTGGAGCTTTGATTGCTCACCGTGAAATTCGGGTACTGTCCAAATTGTGTCGTCGTGCTGTTGGCGACACCTTTTTGATTGATGCTGAATATGTTAAATCCGAACTGTTCGGCGGCGCTACGGCTGACCGTTGCAAAGCGGACTTTGAGCAGTATCTGAGGCGCGCTCGCGGGAACAGTGACGCGCAACAGGTTCACTACTTTACCTAGTGTGGACGCGATGTTGTAAGCGCGGTCGGCCGTGATAGGGTCGTCGACAGTGCCGCGCAGGAAAGCGGTCTTGTCTTCGTAGCTGAGCGATACGTTCGGGCCTACTTCGCGAGCCAATTCAGCGCGCACCGCATCGACATCTTTGGAATCGTTCAGGACGTGAATATTGAAGGTCGAGCGATTGCCTTTCGGATCCCACACGATGAGATTCGTCTCGCCCGGAGTTTTGCCATTCAGGAGAATTTCGGTGGAACTGACCGCGACGGCTTCCGCAATATCCCCGTTTGAAATCGAGATGCGGCGCACGCCAGCGGGACGCTCGAGAACAATGGACTTGTTATAAGGAACGTTCAGGTCGGATGTGTCCCCGACGGACTCCGCGCCTTGAGACAGCGCGAGAACAGATAGGAACGATATCAATAGAGCTTTCACGGCTATTTCCCTGCCCCATCGATCTTCTGTTCGCTCCGCTTCGTGCCGCTGTAGACCTCGATAACGGTAGGCTCCGGTTGTGGGGCTTTTATAATGACCGGCGTTCTAACCTGCGGAACGGACAAACCTGAAGTAGTTGCGGCCTTTACCTGCTGACCAAACAGGCTCGCTAACGAAATGCCGGTGGTGGGCTGTTCGTTGGTATCAAGCGGGTTCCGGAGGACCAATTGAACCCTGGTCTGATCGCTTGCCAGACTTAATATTTCAGCCTGGTCCGGCGTAACCAGGAGATTCACCACCTGCGCCGATTCCGGTTTTCCCTCCACATTCTTTTCGATCTTCTGACCAGCCGACAACACTTCAATATTTTGTAGAACGGTCCGGCACAGCACGCCCGTTTGCGCCGCGCTAGGCGATGGAGAGTTTCCGTTGATGAGCACGTCCACGCGCATTCCGGGAAGAACGAACCCGGCTAATCCTATTACTTCGTTTACCCGCAGTGCTACCGCACGTTTGCCCACCGGAATAGTCGACGCAAGACCCGCGCCTGCGCCCTTTGGAGCAAGCCGTTTTTCCAAGATAGGCTCGCCGTCATAGATCGAAGCGACGACGCCGCGTTCGAGCACATCCTGTTTGCTCTTAGCAGCGTGTTCGGGAACAGCGCCGCTCCAAGAGATCTCCTTCAGATCGCTATCGTGGATGAGAGCGCCTACCTGCAGGTCGCGCGTCGCGACAACGAGCTTGTTGGTAGCCACGGCGGCCGGCGCCGCGGGTCTCATTTGAGAAATCAGCAACCGGTACACGGCGAAGCTCGCTAAACCGGCCACGGCCAGCGCAAACATAAATACTGCGAGTAAACGTCGATTCATCTGAATTTCTTTCGGATGTACCAAGGCCAAGCATTAGGCTTGGAGAACTATGGCAGCACAAATAAATGCACGTCAACACTCAAAATAAGAGCCACGGTTAGGACCAACACCGCGGCTCCCAATCTATTACGTGTCAGGCTCCTCCCTAACCTGCGGAGGTGACTGCATCGCTCAAAGCGTCACTGATGCTGTTCCAGAGTTTGCTGACGTTCGTCTGCACGCTCCCCAACACCGCAACGGCGGCCAATGCGATGAAGGCCATAAGCAAGGCGTATTCGATCAAGTCTTGCCCGTCCTCTTCCCGCCATAATGCCTGTAAAGCCGATGTATTCATAGATCCTCCTTTCATCAGTTTTTGGAAGTAGGTAAAAATGACTATTCAATGCGGCCTTTCCGCGATTGAAAAATAATTGCCGAACCGTTGTCGAAAAGCAGTTTCCAATCCTGGGAACGCTTCAATACGGTGGCTAACGGCTGGTCGGTTTTGACCAGGACCCCGTCGATTGAAAACTTTTTGAGAAGCTCCTCGCAGTCATACTGAGCGCTCATGATGTGCTGATACTTGCCGATCATGCCGTCCCCGTAAAAATCGCTTCGTCCATCGAAGAAAGCCGACTGCGAGGGATAGTAACTGTAAATCAGGTAGTCTGCCCATTGATCGGAAGTGAACAACCGATGGAAATGAGCATTGTGTACAGCGGTCATGACGGGGGCTGGGAAACTCTTGGGATTGAACTCCGAATGAAACGCTCCTTTGCCGGCAGCCAGGCTGATTCCGACAAACAGAAGTCCAACGCCAGACACCAAATAGGAACGGCTTGCACGTTCGAACGGCTTGAATTCAAGCACGATATCCTTGACATCGCGAACCAATCCGGAAAACAACGCAGAGTGGCGGCCCAGCCGCGTCAAAAGTTCTTGCGCGAGCAACGCAGCCGGGGCCGCGGATAGCAGCATGAAGATAGGAATGTTCCGGCTGGAGAACAGTGCCGCGTGCGCCCACAATAGCGTCGTGAGTCCCAATCCCACGAGCTGGTTCGAAAAGCACCAAAAGGCCGCTGTTACGCCGATCAGCAGCATGCATTCGAAAAAGATGGAACCGGGATTGTGGAAGCTGATTGTCTGAAATTCCGTAATACTGTTCAGCATGGTCGAATCGCGCAGATAGCCGATCAGATGCTGATGCAGATGCCATCCATACGGATTGATCAACGTGACTAGCGCGCAACCCAGCGCACATGCCAAATACTCGAAAGCGCGACGATACGACCGGGCTGACGGCTTAGCATTTCCAAAGGTGACCTGTAACGCGTCGCCTAAAGCGCTTGCCAGCAGCAGCATGATACCGGTAAAGAATCCACCATGAAGATTCGTCCAAACGAGCATCAACGGAGGCGCATACCAAAGCATCCTGCGATTGCCCTGTTCGACCGACAGGATGAGATGTGAGAACAATAATGCGAATACCCAGGTGATCAAGTGCGGCCGCGCTAGCCAGTGGATCATCGAGCCGCAGACCGCAAGCATCGTGAAGGCGAATGCAAGAATATCGTTTTCGGAGTATCTGCGTATCAGGCGGAACACGAGCGCCGCCGAGAGGCAAAGCAACACCACATTCAGAAACACAACGCCTGCCAGTCCGGTCCAGTGGTGCACGAAGCCAAAAAGGAAGTCCCATCCCCACTCCCAGGCGTACCAACGGCGTCCCGGCATAGTGAACGAAAAGAAATCGACGGTAGGGATCCTTCCGTGCTGCAAGATCCAATCGCCGGTCCGAATATGCCAGCCGGTATCACCATCGGATAGCAACTGGCTGGCGCCACGCAACATGCCAAACAGCAGAAAAAGCGGCAAGATAAATGCGAAATCGGTAAGCGATGGCAGCAGACGCACGTACCAGCGGTTGGTTTCCGCCGGACGAGAGTCGTGCCATGGCTGTACGAGCGCTGTATCCATGTAGTCCTAGAGATGATGGGATCTGTCTAGGATCTAATCGACAGCCTGAATGCTTTTGTTAGTAGTGTCCGGCCAGTAGTGCCGCGAGGAGCACCGGGCTAATGGTGGCCCGCCACGTTCAGCAGCAGGAACGCCAACGAGCCAGCCGCGATTGCCACACCGTGCGGCAATCTCACAGAGCGTTTATTCTTTACATCCAGCACTTCATGCCGAGCAGCCGGAGAATGAAAACGGGTTAACTCGCCAGCCAGAACCACAACGTTTTTTAATGTTCTTTGTAGCTGTCTATTTCGCAGTGCAACGGCGATCGCAATCACTCCCCCGGCGAGTGCCGTGCAAATAAGGATGCGAATCCAATTCTGCGGGCCAGCGATGGCACCAGCCGCCGCCATCAATTTCACGTCTCCGGCACCCATTGCACGGAGCAAATATAAGGGAATATACAGCGCCAAAGGCAGTAAGGTTCCGAGCGAAGCGGCCACTAAGCCGTGCCCTGCAAATAGCAACGTGTTTAGCCCTAGCCCGAGGATTACGCCGCTCAGGTTGAGCCAGTTGGGAATGCGCCTAAAACGGAAATCGTAGACCGCCGCGGTTACCACAAGCGCCACAAGTGCGAATTTCAGGATGGCCGGCATGCCTCTTGTAGTCATCGGCCAATTGCGCGCAATGCTTTAGATGTTGCGCGTCGAACCACTAGGCACAGAGCAGCCGTTCGAGCTTGGAACCGGGTAGGATGATTGTTTCGCTGCGCTCGGGTCCGTTAGACACCGACCCGATCTCAACGCCGGTCTTCTCTTCGAGGAAGTTCAGATACTGTTTGGCGCGTTGCGGCAGGTCTTCGGGCCTCGTGATGCCTTGCGTTTTCTGCTTCCAGCCGGGTAAACGTTCGAATACCGGCTTGATCGCTTCCATCTTCCGGGTGCTGGCCGGCATGTGAGTAATCACTTTGCCATCGACTTCATAAGCGACGCACACGGGCACCTCATCTAGGTCGTCGAGCACGTCCATCTTCGTAATGATGAGGCTATCGAAGCCGTTTACCTCCGCCGTGTAGCGGAGCAAAGGGACATCGAACCAGCCGCAGCGGCGCGGACGTCCGGTCACCGAACCGTATTCGTTTCCGGCGCGGCGAATCTGCTCGCCCAACTCTGTGAGATCTTCGGAAGGGAAAGGACCGGCACCCACGCGGGTGATATAGGCCTTGGAAACGCCGACGATGCCGTCGATTTTCGTCGGTGCGACACCTGTTCCCGTACAGGCTCCGCCGGCCGCGGCGCTGGAGCTAGTAACAAACGGGTAAGTGCCGAAGTCAATGTCGAGCATGGTGCCTTGCGCGCCCTCGAACAAGATGCTCTTACGGTCCCGAATCATCTGGTTCAGCAGGTGCGCGGTATCGCAAGACAAAGGCCTGATCTGTTCCGCGAAGGCTTTGTATTGCTCCAGGATTTCGTGGAAATCCACCTGGTCGCCAATATGAAAGGCGTCCGCGATGAGTTGCTTATCTTCGGCAAGCGCGCAATAGAGCTGCCGGAAGTCTACATCGACAAGGTCCGCAATACGTATGCCGCGGCGCGCAATCTTGTCCTCATAACAAGGACCAATGCCGCGCGATGTGGTTCCGATGGCGATACGGTTTTCGCGCCGTTCCGAAATCTTTTCTATGGTGCGGTGAAAAGGAAAGATAACGTGAGCACGGTTACTGATTTTGAGCTGCGATTTGACATCGATGCCCGCGGCTTCGAGACTGGCGATCTCTTCCAGCAGCGCAGCCGGATCTATGACAACTCCATTGCCGATGACCGCGAGCACGCCAGGACGGAGAATGCCGCTGGGGATGAGCTTGAGGATGAATTTTTTTTCGCCTATGAAGACCGTATGGCCGGCATTGTGGCCACCCTGATAGCGAGCGACTGCGGCAAATCGTTCCGAGAACAGATCGACGATCTTCCCTTTACCTTCGTCGCCCCATTGCGCTCCCAGGACTATCAAATTACTCATCGAATTGCGGGCCCGTACCCAAAGTATTTGATTGTATCGCACAGCCTGCAACTTACTGAAAATTAGTAACTTCCTTGCTGTAACGCCAAGCTTTTCAGAGGCGCGATGATACCCTTGTCACAATGCAGATGTGTGGCGTCTTTAGGGCGCTCGGCCCCGGGGTTTTTCATCAGCTAGTTCGCGGAATCTCGATTGGGAAGCTCAAGACGTTTCAGGTTTACGAGCGTTTCAAAGTGCGCGCCCATCTGGTGAAGCTGAACTCGGAATCGCTGCGCAAAGCCGAGCCGAAGTTTTGGTCGCGGATTGAAGGCGAAGATGAAGAATTTGCCACGGACCTATCGCAGGTTTTTTTGCTATCTCATTTGCAGATGATCGTCGACATCCTCAATTTTCTAGCCATTCCGAACGATCAGGGGTTCTTCGACAAGGACCTGAAGCCGGAACAATACCTAACCGAGGGCTGGCAACAGCGCGTATTTGACGAATTCGCGGCCAAGTACCAGCGGGAAATTCTGCTTTTTTATATCAACCATCTGGACTGGGAATTGAACAAGACAGATCAGATATTCATGCCGGCCGCGTGAGGCTATGACAGACGTAAAGACATTTCAAGAGAGCGTTAAAAAAGGCGATTTGGGGGCTGTACGAGTAGCGCTGGCGGAAAACCCGGCATTGCTTGATGCCACCAATGAAGCGGGCCAAAGCGCGTTTCTGCTCGCCATGTATTACCGGCAGCGCGAGACCGCGGACTACCTTTTAGGTCTTGGGCCGAAACTGGACCTCTTTAACGCGTGCGTCGCAGGTCAAACGGCCCGGGCCATGGACGACATTCGAACCAACCAGGCAGCGCTCGAAGCGCAAAGTTCCGACGGTTGGACCCCACTTCATTTGGCGGCGTTCTTCGGCCATGAGGAGCTTGCTAACAGGCTCATTGACCAAGGCGCGAAGATCGACGCGCGCTCGGGCAACGCAATGAAAAATACTCCGCTGCATGCGGCAGCGGCGGGTGGACAGACCGCGCTGGTACAGCTTCTGCTAAAACGCGGGGCAGACGCGAATGCCACTCAGGAAGGCGGCTGGACCGCTTTGCACTCTGCCGTTCAATCGGGCAATCGCGAGATGGCGGAGATGCTGATTGCGAACGGCGCTCACGTGAACGTACGCGCGAGCAACAACCAATCGCCCCTGGATCTGGCGCTTTCGAGAGGGCACGGAGAAATCGCGGCTCTGCTGGAACAACTGGGAGCGCAGCTTCAGTAAACGATGTTGGAACAGAAGCTGGAAGAGCTAAGACGCTCGACCTTGGCGGGCTTTGCCGAAGCGATTTCTCTCGAAGAATTGGAAGAAGCTCGTGTGGGTGCGCTGGGGCGCAAGGGTGCGCTCGCGCAGATCAGCAAAGATTTCGGCAAACTGCCGCCTGCCGAAAAAGCCTCATTAGGCAAGTTGCTGAATTCAGTCAAACAAGACCTGGAGACCGATTACGAGGACAAGAAGCAGCGCTTCGAAGAAGCCGAGATGGCCGGGCGTCTGGCGAAAGAATGGGTCGACGTAACGCTTCCGGCGCCCGGCGTACGGCCCGGCAGCCTGCATCCCATTACTCAATTGCAGCAGGAAATTGAAGACCTGTTTACATCATTGGGATTTGCAATTCTGGATGGACCCGAGGTCGAGACCGAAGAGCACAACTTCGACGCATTGAATATTCCGCCTACGCATCCGGCGCGGGACATGCAGGATACCTTCTGGCTTTCGAATGGACATCTGCTGCGGACCCATACCTCGCCGGTCCAGGTTCGGGGCATGCGCCAGCTCGGGCCGCCGCTGAGGATGATCGCGCCGGGCCGCGTGTTTCGAAACGAAGAAGTAGACGCTTCGCATGAGCACACCTTCTATCAGTTGGAAGGCATGATGGTGGACCGCGAAGTTTCGGTCGCTAACCTGATCTACTTCATGAAAACGCTGCTTAGCTCGATCTTCAAACGTGATGTGACAGTGCGGCTGCGGCCGGGATACTTTCCCTTCGTGGAGCCGGGTTTTGAGCTGGACATTCATTGCCTGATCTGCGGCGGTGTTGGCTGCTCCGTTTGTAAACAGAGCGGTTGGGTGGAATTGTTGCCTTGCGGTTTGGTTCACCCTAACGTATTAAGGATGAGCAATATCGATCCCGAAGAGTGGGGTGGATTCGCCTTCGGCTTGGGATTAACTCGCCTTGCAATGATGCGGTACGGTATTGACGACATCCGACAACTGCAGGGCGGAGATTTGCGGTTTCTAACTCAGTTTTAAACAGTCCTGCCAAGCGGGATACAAAGGACAAGACTTGAAATTTTCGTATCGGTGGCTGTGTGACTTGGCGCCGGGTCTTGCGGCCGAGCCCAAAGAATTGCAGCGGCTCATCACGATGAAAACGGCGGAATGCGAGGGGATTGAACCATCGGCTCAAGTAGTAGCTGCGCAGATTGTCGGTATCGATCAAACCGCGCGCGGCAAAAACAAGGTGTTGCGCATCGATGTTGGCGGCGATAAAGAGACTACCGTTGTTTGCGGCGCACCCAATGTGCGTGTGGGAATGCTGGCGCCATGGATTGCGCCAGGTGTTACTTTTCGCGGTAAAACCATTGGTCGGGCGGTCATTGAAGGTTTTGAGAGCGAAGGCATGCTCGCCAGCGGCGCCGAATTAGGAATCAATGACGATCATTCGGGCTTGTTGGAACTCAACAATCTGCAACCGGGCCAGCCACTCCGCGGAATCGAGCCAGATTGGATTATCGAAATCGATAACAAGAGCCTGACGCATCGGCCCGATCTTTGGGGTCATGTCGGGATGGCGCGCGAAGTTGCCGCAATCACAGGATTGACTCTCGAAGATCCTGTTCACCTGGAATCGCTTCCGCAGGGGGAACCGGTCGTCGGCGTGAACATAGCCGATCATGCGCTTTGCCCTCGTTACAGTGCTTTGACCTTTGATAACGTTCAGGTCGAGCGCTCTCCTTTATGGCTACAGGCCCGGTTGGAAAGCCTGGGATTGAATGCCATTAACAACATCGTCGATGTAACGAACTTCATCCTCGCGGAACTGCCGCAACCGATGCACGCCTTCGATGCCGACAAGCTGCGCGGCGGCACTATTTTCGTTCGGACAGCGCGAGGGGGAGAGACTTTGAAGGCCCTGAACGGCGAGACATATGAGCTGACAACGGCGGATTTGGTCATTGCCGATGAAGCCGGGCCTGTCGCGCTTGCAGGCGTCATCGGCGGCGCCGATACTGCAATTTCGGAAACAACGAAGCGCGTGGTGCTTGAGTCAGCCAACTTCCAGGCAGCGACGGTGCGCTTAACTTCCGCGCGGCACAAACTGCGAACGGATGCGTCCATGAGGTTCGAAAAGTCGCTGGACCCGGAGAATACTCTACGGGGGCTCGCGCGGGCCGTCGACCTATTTCGCGCGGTGGCTCCCGGCATTGTTATGCGCGGTGGAGTGACTGATAACCGCGGACCGTTGCACGTGAGCCAACCGATTGCCTTGCCAATAAATTTCGTTACGCGAAAACTTGGAACCACCGTTAGCCAGCAGCGAGTCACTCAGATACTGCACGCTTTGGGATTTCGGTCTCAAGAGACATCGCCCGGTTTGCTGACCGTAACCGTTCCGTCATGGCGAGCCACTAAAGACATCAGCCTAAAAGACGACTTGGCAGAAGAAATCGGCCGGATGATCGGGTACGACGAAATAACGCCGACTGCTCCGCGACTGGCATCTACAGTGCCGTTTTCAAATCCGATGCGAACGTATCTGCGCAAAGTGCGCGCCCAGTTCGCGGATCAGGGCTTCACAGAAATCTACAACTACTCTTTCGTGGCCGAAGCCGATGTAAGAAAGTTCGGCCTGGATATTCGCGAACACGTTGAAATACGCAACCCGATCGCGTCGGAGCTGACACACCTGCGGCGTAGCCTTCTGCCTCGCATTTATCAGAACATCGCCGGCAATGTTCGCCACTACGCCGATTTTCGAATCTTTGAAATCGGCCATGAGATTCATCCGGCTGTGGGCGCCGCTCTTCCGAATGAAGTGACGCACGCTGCCGCCGCACTATATAACGCTCACGGCGACGAGCAAGACTTTTTTGAATTGAAACGCGTGATGGAGTGCATATTCCCGGACGCGCGCCTAACGGCCGCTCGCGCGCGCGGCTACGAGCATCCGGTTCGGGCCACAGAGATCCATTGGCGCGGCTCGGTAATCGGCAGGCTTTTTGAGCTGCACCCCTCGCTTTTGGCGGATGAAGGCATAGAAGGCCGCGCCTTCTTATTCGATGTCGATCTGCAACTCGCGCAACAACTTTCGGCAACGCAAGAGACTAAATACAGACCGCTGCGAAAGTATCCGACAAGTGGATTCGATTTGTCGGTGGTGACAGAGCTGAATCGGCCAGTCGCGCAGATTCAAGATGACTTGACGAAATTCGCTCAGCCGGAACTGGCATCGATCGATTTCATCAGGCAGTACGACGGACCACCATTAGATGCGGGACAGAAGAGCGTTTCGTACCGCCTGGAGGTTGGAGCGCCGGATCGCACGATGACGGCGGAAGAAGTTGCCGCCATTCGGAATCGCATCATAGAAGATATGCGCGGTCTCGGCTACGAGTTCCGCGGCTGAGCAGGTCCTCTTATGCCCGGCAGTCCCGGCATCACGTTGTTGCCCGATCTTTACGCCCACCCGTCCGGAGTTTTGTGGATTCCGGAAACACAAACCGCGCTTGTAGCCGATGTGCATTTGGGCTACAGTTGGGCGCAAAGGCGGCGCGGCGAGCTGGGGCCTTTGGCGGATTCGCATACCCAACAAAAGCTTTTCGATTTGTGCGACGATCTCGCCCCGCGAACGATTGTTTTTTTAGGCGACCTGGTGCATGCGCCGCGTTCTTCGAAACCGGAACGTAGCTGGATCGAAGAGACGCTCACCAGCCTAAGCACTCGCGCTGAACTAATTGCCGTGCGGGGCAATCACGATCGCACGTTTGCGCGTGAGTTCGGTCGTCTGAATATCCGTTTTGTCGAAAGTTGGTGCGCAAAAAACCTCACTGCGGTACACGGGCACCGCCTTGAATTCGCTCTGCCTGAAGCGCACACACTGATCCTCGGCCACCTGCATCCCTGTCTCGGTGTGAAGGACGCTTCCGGCGCCACTCAAAAATTGCCGCTATTTCTGGTTACGCGGAAGTGTATAGTGTTGCCCGCTTTCTCGCCGTTCGCGCGCGGCTATGACGTGGTCTGCGGCGTTCCGCAGGAACTGGTTGCGTTTTTTGGAGGAGCGGAGATTCAAGCCTATGCGGCAACGGGAAATCGGGTGGTTGCACTCGGTCCGCTACATCAGGCAATAGAGAAGATGTTTGAGAGCGACGTCAGCGGGCCAGAGCGGTTTCGCGGAACGCGCTCAGCCTGATTCCGCACAACGCGCGGCGCTACAAAACCAAATCGGGCCGCTGCCGTATTTCAAGACATCCTTTGCCGGTTGGCAATACCTTTCCGGGATTCAGTTTGCACGCGGGGTCGAAAAGCGCTTTGAATTTCTTGATGAGATCGAGCGTTTCTTCGGGAAACAGGTGCGCCATCAGTTCCATTTTTTCCATGCCCACGCCATGTTCACCGGTAATCGAGCCGCCGACGGAAATGCAGTAATCCAGAATCTCGTCGCCGGCTTTTCTCGCTTTTTCAAGGCCGTCGGGACTCCGTGGATCAAAGGGCAGTATTGGATGCATGTTGCCATCACCGGCATGAAAGACGTTGCTGATGGCGATGCCATATTTTTTCGCGATTGTATCGATGGCCTGAAGCGTAGATGCGATTTGCGTGCGTGGAACAACCCCATCTTGCACATAATAAGTGGGGCTCACACGGCCGATGGCCCCGAACGCATTCTTTCGGCCTTTCCAAAGTAGATCGCGCTCCGCCGCAGTTTTGGCTACACGGACTTCCCGCGCACCGGACTCTTTGCAAACTTCGGCGATGCCTTCGGCCTGTTCTTCAACCGCTTCCACAAGGCCTTCAACTTCAATTAGCAGCACGGCGGCGGCATCTAAGGGATAGCCCGCGTGAGTGGCCGCCTCAACCATGCGCAGCATGGGGCCATCCAACATCTCCAGCGCCACCGGAGTAATGCCGCGCGCAGTCAGCGCACGCACGGAATTCCCGGCCTCCGCAGTCGAGTTGTAGATGGCGAGCATCGTCTTGACAGCTTCCGGTTGGCGCATGAGTCGCACCCAAATTTTCGTGACAAGCGCCATCGTTCCCTCGGAGCCTGTCAGCAGGCCCGTAAGGTCATAGCCGGAAAGATCCAGTTCTTTGCCGCCGTGTTGAATCACGGTTCCATCAACCAGAACGGCTTCGAGCCCCAGCACATGGTTTGTCGTAACGCCGTACGCCAACGTATGCGGCCCACCAGCGTTCTCCGCAACGTTGCCGCCGATGGTACAGGCGCGCTGGCTGGATGGATCGGGCGCATAGAAATAGCCGAAGGGTTGGACCGCAAGCGTGATATCAAGATTGACAACGCCGGGCTGCACAACCGCGCGCTCATTCCGGATATCGATTTCGAGAATGCGGTTCATGCGAGCAAACGAGATGACTACGCCGCCCGCTCGGGCAATGGCGCCACCGCTCAGCCCGGTTCCGGCGCCGCGCCCAACAATCGCGAGGCCGTGCTGCCGCGCCAGCTTCACAATCGCGACAACATCTTCCGTGGTACGCGGAAAAACGACTAAATCCGGAATCGACTTGTCGACACCGCCATCATATTCGTAAAGCTTCAAATCGAGCGGATCGGAGAGCACGCCACCAGGCGTAAGCTGCGACTGCATTTCGGCTAGGACACGCGCGTCTAGAGCCATTGCGATAAAGAGCTACAGCAAACTTTTGACGTACTGTTTCATATCGTCGCTAAGCCAGTTTTCCGCGTTGGCAAACTTTCGCACGACACGGCCATCTTTGATGATGTAGCTTTCAGGGTACTGAAAGGTCCCATATTCCGCACTAATATTGGCCGAGGGATCGCGAACAGTGTCGAACGACACTCGCACATGGTCGAGAAAGTTTCGATAGCGTTGCGGGTTTTTGTCGATGCTGACTGCGACTACCACCACGCCGTTTTTAGCGAATTCCTTCTGAAATTCGTTTAGCGAGGGAATTTCCTGAACACAGGGGGCACACCATGTAGCCCAAAAGTTGAGAACCAGCACTTTACCGCCAAATGCAGTTGGGGTGACATGCTGGCCGTTGTCAGTTGTGATGTTGAATTGAGGCGCTTTGCCTCCTTCTTTCGCGGAAGTGTCTCTCAGGCTAAGGAAAATTACCCCGGCAAAACACAACGTCAACGCTAGAAGCAGCGCCTTGAGAGCGTTATTTACGTTCACGATATAAACAGAGTGGGTAATTCCAGTATCTAATGACCGGATCGCAGCATCCAATAAACGGCGATGTTTGTCACCCGTAAGGTTGAGTTCTCGGCATCGCATGTCTGCCGTTTGGCCGGACTGAGCGAGCGAGAGAATCTGAGGCTTTTCGGGCGTGAAGCCAGTCCGAACGGGCACGGTCATAACTACGTGCTGGAAGTGACGGTGGAAGGCGATCCGGATCCAATCACAGGTATGGTTATCGATCTGAAGAACTTAAAAGACATTTTGGAAGACGAGATCGTGACTCCGATGGATCACCGCTTTCTGAATGCAGAAGTAAAGCCGTTTGATGAAATTGTGCCCACGACAGAGAACATAGCTCGTGAGATCTGGAACCGGCTGCAGCCGCTGTTGAACAAGTCGAATACTTCGCTCTCTCGGGTAAGGCTGTTTGAAACCGCCGATCTGTATGTCGACATCACGCGGGGAGAAGCCTTCCTATGACCAGCGTCACGCGTGTTTACCGGTTTTCCGCATCGCACCGTCTGCATTCTGCGCAATTAAGTGACAGTGAAAACGCTGAGATCTTCGGAAAATGCAACAATCCTTACGGTCACGGCCATGATTACGTGCTGTCAGTTACGGTAAGCGGCAAAATCAACAATCGAACGGGCGTTCTGGTTCCCCTTGCATTGTTAGACCAGCTTGTCGATCAACACGTACTGGGCCTGTTTGCGCACAAGAACGTCAATGTAGATGTCCCGCAGTTCGCAGACGTCATTCCTACCACCGAGAACATCGTCCTGGTGATTGCAGGTTTGATGGAGGAGCATTGGGCCGCCTATTTCGACCGCGGCGGTCCGCGTCTGCACCGGGTGCACGTCCAAGAAACAGATCGAAATGGATTTGAAGTGCTGCTGCCGCTGGCTTATCCAGCGAAGAGATTAACTGATAGCGAAGGTTCATTAGTTCATGCGTAAAGCTCACGTGCCAGCGGGCGATAAACCGCGGCCTGTTGCCGGAGAGAAAAGCTCCGTTATCGAGTTCCAGCCGAAATCGTCGCGAGCGTCTATTGCCGATCACATGCGAGACGTACTCGTATCTCTGGGCGAAGATCCCGACCGCGATGGGCTATTGCGAACTCCCGAACGCATGGAGAAGGCGCTGAAATATCTCACCAGCGGTTATTCGGCGGACATTGCAAAGATTGTCAACGGTGCGCTTTTCGATGTCCAGTACGACGAAATCGTAGTGGTCCGAGACATCGAATTCTTCAGCATGTGCGAACATCATATGCTGCCGTTCTTCGGGAAAATGCACGTTGCGTATCTACCCGGCTCGAAGGTAATCGGGCTCAGCAAGATTCCGCGCATCGTCGACGTGTTTGCCCGCCGGCTGCAAATTCAAGAGCGGCTGACGAAGCAAGTGGCGGAAACACTGCAAGATCTACTATCTCCGCGCGGGGTTGCCGTAATCTGCGAAGCACGTCATTTCTGCATGATGATGCGGGGTGTCGAGAAGCAGCACTCTGGGGCGATTACCAGCACAATGTTGGGTGCATTCCGTGACAGCAAAGAGACTCGCGCTGAGTTGCTTTCACTCGTCGGCCAACGCTCCACAGCCATTTAATTCCACCAAACAGTCTTATCCTGCCGGCGCGTGTTAGCATCGGGTCATGAATGACCAGAGCCGCCTGTTTGAGGCGGGTCCGGACCCTTTCGGACGAATGTGGCGCGTTCAATTTCGCTGGCTTCAAACCGGCATCTCCATCCGGCACGCCAATACGGTTGACGTAAAATTTTTCGTTACTCCGGATGGCGGCGAAACAGAAGAGAAAGTTGTGTCGCTGCCGCACGCGGCGCTGCTGAACCTTACGCGCGAACGGCAAAAAAAACTCTCTGACCCGTACTGCATGCGCATGGCGGCGTTTCATCTAAAGCGCATGATTGAAACTTCGGAGGATATGGAAAAGACGCTGGTGACCGTAACTGCCGAAGAATTGGCCGAGTACGACCAGCAGTTGAACGGTGTAACGGTTACTCAGCCTCGATAATCCATTCGAGCGAGCAGTTCTGTTCCTGCACGTGCTAAGAGTATTTTGTACGCTAACAACCAACCGCGGCTAGTAGTCTAAACGAGGAAACCTTATGGTCAGTTGCCCTAAATGTGACGCCCCTATTGATGTGGAAGAAGAAGAACTCGACGAGGGTGATGTGCTTTCCTGTGATGAGTGTGGAGCGTCCTTGACGGTCGCCAGCGTGAACCCGGTGGAACTCGATACCGAAGACGAAGAGGAAGACGACGACGAGGACTTCGACTTCGACGAGGACGACGAAGAGGGTGAGGACGATGAGGAGGATGACGAAGAAGAGGAAGGCGAGGAGGACTGGCGTTAGCCTGATACGCGCTTTTTTCCTGTTGTTGGCTGCCGCAGTTCTCAGCTTCTCCCAAGCTCAGTCGCCCGTGATTGGGCAGCCTGGATCGAACACCACGAGATCGGTGATGGGTACCGTAATTGATAGCCACGGGGCCCCCGTGCCGCGCGCTGTTGTTCTGCTAAAGGATATGAAGACTCTTCAAATCCGTTCTTACATCGCGCAGGACGATGGGTCATACCACTTCTATGATTTGAGCGGCGACATTAATTATCAGCTCCGCGCCCAATCGAATGGATTGACGAGTTCAGAAAAGACGGTCAGTGTCTTCAATAGCCACAAGATTGTGAAGCTGAACTTGAAGCTGAATAAAAAACTGAAAACTTGACGTTCTAACCGCCGTACTTTGCGCGGGTTCAGTTGCGCGAGAATGCCTACATGCAGCATGCTGAGGCAGTTCGTTGGATAAAAGATATCGCGCTTGTCCCGATTATCCGGGCGCCGAAGGCCGAGATGGCCATTTCCGCCGTGGAAGCGCTGCGCGAGGGCGGCGTTGATTGTGTTGAGATCACCATGACCGTCGATCGCGCCCTTCGCGCCCTGGAGACGGTCGCGGATCGTTACGGCGATAGCGTGCTCTTAGGAGCTGGGACGGTTCTTGATCCGGAGACCGCGCGCGCCTGTATTCTTGCAGGTGCTCACTTCCTGGTAACCCCCAGCTTGAACTTGAAGACGATCGAAATGGCGCAACGGTACAGTCGTCCTATTTTCCCCGGCGGATTAACCCCTACAGAACTTCTGACCGCGTGGGAGGCGGGCGCGGATGCAGTGAAGGTTTTCCCGTGCAATGCGATGGGCGGCGCAAAATATATCAAAAGCTTGAAGGCTCCGCTTCCGCAGATAGAGATGTTTCCCACCGGTGGCGTGAATCTGGAAACGATTGGTGAATTTCTCGCCGCTGGATCCGCTGCGGTGGGAGTAGGAAGCGAGCTGGTGGATGCCAAGTCCATCGCGTCCGGAAACTATCGTGTCATTACGGAGCGTGCAAGAAAATTTCGTGAAGCGGTGGATGCTGCGCGCCCCGGCCGAACCGAGGCGATGGCCGGTTCAGCACGATAGCCGGCGCTGTTAATACCGGGGTATCGTCGCGTCCAGTTCCCGGCTCCAGCGATCGATTCCGCCTACAACGCTATAGCAGTTTTCGATTCCTTGGGCCCGAAGCCACGAAGCGACTTGCAAACTTCGAACGCCGTGATGACACAAAATTAATAGAGTCGAATGGTCCGCCATCGCCTCAAGCTTTTGTAGGTCAGCCGGAATGGACTGCATAGGTATCAGATGTGCTCCATCGAGTCGCGATAGAGCAAATTCCTCCGGTTCGCGCACATCTATTAACACGGCATTGCCGTTGTCGAGTCTGGCCTTGGCATCTTGCGGTGATAATTCCAGAGTTTCCACTGATTTCTACTTTCTCATCAATGCGAGAACTACTAGGAAGCGGTTACAACTATTTATTTGATCGGTCCCATTTTTTTGTACACTTGACGCGGTCCGTAACGTCTGCGGCTTAACTGGGCTCTTTGACTAAGTAGGCGGTTGGGAATGTTGGGAAAAAACGAGGTAATCGTTGCAGGCATTTTTTTGTGGAGCCAATCGTCCCCGCCGATATATCCAGCAGGTGAAAGTTCTCCCGTTGGTTGTCGGCTACGTCGCACTCAGCTTCGTGGCCTACGGTCAGGAACAGGTGACCCCAATGTCCGATGGGCAGGCCGCGCCCGGCGTCGGTGAGTCCGGAATGGTGTTTCCCTCCGCAGCGGCCCGAGCGGCAGCAGAACTAAAAGCGGAGGAGCGACAGCGGATCTTTGGTGTTGTTCCCGACTTCAACACCAGCAATGTTTACAACGCGGCGCCGCTCAGCGCGCCCCAAAAATTTCAGCTTGCTCTAAAAGGCGAGGTTGATCCATTCGCCTTTGTGGCCGCCGGACTATACGCCGGGCTCAGTCAATGGAAAAAAGAAACTTCGGAATACGGGTATGGGGCGCGCGGCTATGCGAAACGCTTCGGCGCCGCTTATTTGGACGCTTTCGACGGAGCGATGATCGGAGACGCCGCCTTGCCCGCTTTGCTGCATCAGGATCCCCGTTACTTTCGCCTCGGCACCGGGCCGTTCGCCGTCCGGCTTATCCACGCCCTATCCGCCGCCTACCGTTGTAAGAATGACAATGGCAGGTGGACGTGGAATTATTCGAATCTGCTCGGCAATCTGGCCGCAGGAGCCATCGCAAACGCGTACTATCCCGCAAGCGATCGCGGCGCGGCCCCGACCTTCGAACGAGCCTTAACAGTCACGGGCGAGGGCGCTGCCGGCGCGGTTTTCTTTGAATTTTGGCCTGATATATCCCGAAAATTTGTCTCGCATAAGAAGAAAGTGCGCGGCTGACAACGCCGCAGCCTTTAGGAGAAATTTGGCGCTTTCGTGCAACTCCTGTAGCGAGTGCCCTATACTAACTATTTAAGCGAGCGATGAACCTGCTTCTACAGGGCGGAATTCTCATTAGCGTGGCCATTAGTGGCCCCGCCTGAGACCTCGCATTCCAAGTTTTAGAAGTTGAGGCCACCGGCGGGAGATTCCAACCGGTGGCCTTTTTATTTCGGGACAGTTCAGACGGAAAGGTTCGAATAAGCCATGAAGATTTTCACCTTCGATACAACGTTGCGGGACGGCACGCAGGGCGAGTCGGTGTCACTATCGGTAGACGACAAGCTTCTGATTGCGGAGAAGTTGGACGAGTTAGGTATCGATTATGTTGAAGGTGGCTGGCCGGGGTCGAATCCGAAGGACAAAAAATTCTTCGAAAAAGCGAAGCATTTGCGGCTCAAACACGCACGGCTGACGGCATTTGGCGCAACACGCTTTGCGAAGAATCCGGTTGAGAAGGATGCGAACGTGGCGGCTTTATTGGCCGCGGGCACGCCAGTCGTCTCTATTTTCGGTAAAAGCTGGGATTTTCATGCCCATCGCGCTTTGGGTGTGACGGAAGAAGAGAACCTGGACTTGATCTCCGGAACGGTCGCGTACCTTAAGCAACACGGACGTGAGGTCGTCTACGACGCCGAGCATTTCTTTGACGGCTACAAAGCGAATGCAGCCTTTGCGTTGCGGACGTTGGAAGCGGCCAAAAACGCGGGCGCCGACGTGCTTTGCCTGTGCGACACCAATGGGGGGACGCTGCCGGGGCAATTGGCGGAGATCGTCCGGCAGGTGCGCGAGCGCTTCAACGGCACGCTTGGAATTCACTGTCATAACGATTCGGATGTTGCGGTTGCCAACACGCTAGTTGCGGTTGAGGAAGGCATTACCCACGTGCAGGGCTGCATGAACGGTTATGGCGAACGCTGCGGAAACGCCAACCTGGTGTCGATTATCGCGGACCTGGAACTGAAGCTGGATCATGACACGATTGGGCGCGAGAAGCTAAAGTCTCTAGGCGAAGTTGCCAGATTCATAGCCGAGTTGGCGAATTTGCCGCTGCGGCGCGATCAGCCATTCGTAGGCCAAAGCGCGTTCGCACATAAGGGTGGCATCCACGTGAGCGCGGTGCTCAAGGACTCGGCCATGTATGAACACGTAAACCCGGATGCCGTGGGAAACCGTCAGCGCGTGTTGCTGAGCGATTTGTCAGGACGTGGAAATGTCTCGTACAAGCTAAAGCAACTTGGGTTGAACGAAGAATCCGTCGATGACACAGCCCGCCGCGAGCTGCTGCAGCGCTTGAAAGTGATGGAGCACGAAGGCTACGACTTCGAGGCAGCGGAAGGCACGTTCGAATTGCTTGTGCGCGAAGCGATGCTGCCGGAGTTCGTTCCCTTCGATGTTGTCAGCTATGAAGTTTCGACGCGATTGCAGGGCAACGCCGCGGGAAAACTGCCGGGCAATGACGAAACTGTCACAACTGCAAGTGTCACGCTGAGGGTCAATGGCGATGTACATTCGCATACGGCGGCCGGCGAGGGGCCGGTCCATGCGCTGGACATCTGCCTGCGGCAGTGCCTGGCTTCCGTGTATCCCGAAATTACGGCCGTGAAGTTGACCGACTACAAGGTGCGTGTTCTAGGCAGCAAAGTCGGCACCGAATCGAAAGTACGCGTACTGGTGGAATGGACAGACCACGTCAGAAGCTGGGTGACTGTGGGGGTTTCGAACAACGTAATTGACGCAAGCTGGCGCGCATTGGTGGATGCGCTCCGGCTGGAACTGATACGCCTGCAAGCAGGCGATCAGTCCGGCAAAACTACGCGAGATTATAGTTGGGCGGTGTAAGGGCAGTCCAGCTATCTACCGGTCACGTCGTTGTTGCGGACACGGCATCCTGCGTCGAGCTTCGCGCCTCGGTTGGATTGACTTAGCTTCTGCCTTGAGCCAACTACAGCAGACCACATTCCGCGTGCGTGCTGAGATCAGAAAGCAGCTTCTTGCGGAAGACGCAGCCCGCAAAAAGAAAACGGAGTAGCTCAAGTTATCATCGGCTAGGTATGAAGGCTGTTGTCGCTGATCCTACGGGTGGTCCTGAAAATCTCAAGGTGTTCGATTTGCCGAAGCCGGAGCCCGGCGAAGGTGAAGTGCTGGTCAAGCTGGAAGCTTCTGGTGTCAACTTTATCGACATTTACTTCCGGATGGGCCTCTACAAAGCGCCCGAAAATCCGGTGCGCCTCGGGAGCGAGGGAGCGGGAACCGTCGAAGCTGTGGGTAAAGGCGTTGATCGGCACATTGGCCAACGCGTGGGATACGCGATGGCGCGCGGATCTTATGCGGAGTACGCGATTGTGCCCAACTCCATGCTCGTGGATCTTCCCGATGATGTGAGCTTCGAGCAGGCCGCTGCCGTTCTGCTGCAGGGCATGACTGCCCATTACCTGACGCGCTCCACCTTCGAGTTAAAGCCGGGGAGTACCTGCTTGATCCATGCCGCCGCTGGAGGCGCCGGGTTGATGCTGGTGCAATTGGCGAAAATCGCGGGCGCGACGGTCATTGGTACGGTTTCGACACAACAGAAGGCAGACCTTGCCAAAAAGCACGGGGCTGACCACATCATTCGATATATGGAGCAAGATTTCGTCGCGGAGACCAAGATGATCACCGGCAACCGCGGTGTAGACGTGGTGTACGACTCGGTGGGGAAGTCGACCTTTTACGGCAGTCTCGACTGCTTGCGGCCGCGAGGAATGCTGGCGCTCTTTGGGCAATCAAGCGGTCCCATCGGCCAGATTGATCCTCAAATTCTCAACCAGAAAGGTTCGCTTTTTCTCACCAGGCCAAGTTTGGGACATTACGTCAGCGATCCCAAAGAACTGCATTGGCGAGCCTCGGACCTATTCAAGTGGATCGAACAGGGAAAACTGAAGCTGCAGATCCACAAAATCTACCGCTTGGAAGACGCGGCTGAGGCCCAGCGCGACCTGGAAAGCCGGAAGACAACCGGCAAGCTGCTTCTCAAGCCGTAGTACATGCCTATTCGAATCAGCGAATCCGAGGAACGGCGCGATAGGCTGCGAGCGGGTTTGCGGTTATATCGCGTAAGCGGCTGGGTAGTCACTGCGCTGCCGAACGTGCGTTATCTCAGCGGTTTTACGGGCAGCAATGCGATTCTGTTACTGTCGTCCGATCGGGCGATCCTATTCACCGATCCCCGCTACCAAACTCAGGCCGCTCTTGAATGTGACTGCGACATAAAAATCGTGAAAGGGCCGCTGCTGATCGAGGTAGCGCGCTGGATACAACGGTTGCGGCTGAAATCGGTAGCATTTGAGCAAAATCGGATTGGCTATGACGACTACGTACACCTGAAGGAACTGGGGATCGGCGTTCGTTTGAAGCCAGTAAGTGGCGCGATAGAGAGCTTGCGAGCCGTTAAGTCGGCGGCTGAAGTGGCGACGATTCGGGCGTCTGTCCAACTGAATTCAGCGGCACTGGAGCAGGCGTTGCGGCACTTTAAGTATTCAATGACCGAAGTCGATCTGGCGGCAGAAATTGAATATCGGATGCGGCGACTGGGGGCAGACGGCACTGCGTTTGAGACAATCGTAGCCTCCGGAGAAAGAACGGCGCTCCCCCACGCCCGTCCGACGGACCATCCGATCCGGGAGGATGAACTACTATTAATTGACATGGGCGCTAGTGTCGCCGGGTACGCCAGCGACATGACGCGAACGTTTGCCGCTGGCAAGCTAGATACGAAAAAAAGGCGAATGTATCGCGCTGTTCTGGAGAGCCAGCTTGCGGCAGTCCACGCAGTCAGGCCGGGGGTGACGTGCGCGTCGGTTGATGCTGCTGCGCGGAAGGTGTTACGAGGATTCGGGATGGAGAAGCAGTTCATCCATTCCACCGGGCACGGCCTGGGTCTGGAGATCCATGAGCGTCCGCGAATTGGACGCAAGGAGGCAACAAAGCTGGAAACTGGAATGGTGATAACAATTGAGCCGGGCGTTTATCAGAAGGGCTTAGGCGGTGTTCGCATTGAGGATACGGTTGTCGTAACGACGTCGGGCTGCCAGATCTTGACTCCAACATCCAAAGAGCTGTTCTTCTTATAGGCGGAAGTTTACCGTGTTCGGCAAGAGCCAATCATGACGATTGATGAAATCAAAGAATTGATCCATGTAGTGCATGAAACTGGAATAGCTGAACTGGAAGTGCAGCGCGGAGACAATCGGGTACGGATTCGCAGGTCAAACGCCGCTCCGCAAGAAGTGGTTCTCCCGACAGTGCTGCCCGTTTCGGTAGGCGCGGCGGCCCCTGCAACCGCTGTCGCCGCGCCCCTGGCGCAAGACGCATCGCCGGTTCCTGCTGCAACGCCGGTGTCGCCACCGGAGGATCTGCGCGATTCAGTGGTGAAGTCGCCGATTGTTGGAACTTATTACGACGCGCCGTCGCCGGGAGCGGCCCAGTTCGTGAAGGTCGGGGATCGCGTGGAACCGAAGCAGGTTCTGTGCATCATCGAGTCGATGAAACTGATGAATGAAATTGAGGCGGAGATTGCCGGTACGCTGATCGCCAAACATGTCGAAAATGGACGACCAGTCGAATACGGAGAGTCTCTGTTCACCATCCGGCCCTTGTAGCCCTTCATGTTCCGAAAAATTTTAATAGCGAATCGCGGCGAAATCGCCGTCCGCGTAATCTCCGCGTGCCGCGACCTAGACGTCAAAACGGTGGCTGTCTACTCAGAGGCGGACCGCCATAGTCTGCATGTCCGCTTTGCCGATGAAGCCATCTGCATTGGCCCTGCGAAGAGCGCGAAGAGCTACCTGGACATTCCGTCCGTCATCAGCGCGGCTGAGATTACGAATGTCGACGCCATTCACCCGGGCTATGGCTTCCTAAGTGAGAACCCGGATTTCGCGGAGGTGTGCGATCTTTCCGGAATCAAGTTCATTGGTCCGAAGCCCGACGTCATCCGCCAGATGGGTCTGAAACAGAAAGCGCGCGCCATCATGGAAGCCGCCGGCGTGCCCATACTTCCCGGTTCGCAAGGCGTGCTGAAGAGTCCGGAAGAAGCGCTAGCTCTAGCGAGCGACATCGGCTATCCGATTATGTTGAAAGCCGCCGCGGGCGGTGGTGGCCGGGGCATGCGTATTGTGCGTTCCGATGCGGAGCTTCCAGGACTGCTGGCGCAGGCGCAATCGGAAGCAGCAGCCGCGTTTTCTTTGGGCGACGTATACATGGAAAAGCTTGTCGAACGGCCACGCCACATCGAATTCCAGATTTTGGCTGACGAAGCCGGCAACGTGGAAGTATTGGGCGAGCGTGAATGCTCAATCCAGCGGCGGCATCAAAAGCTGCTCGAAGAGTCTCCTTCTCCGGCCGTTTCTAAAGAATTGCGCACGCGAATTTCGGACCGGCTGCGGACTGCGATGAAAGCCATTGGGTACACGAACGCCGGAACTGTCGAGTTCCTGATGGACCGGAATGGGAGCCTCTACTTTATTGAGGTAAATGCTCGAATTCAGGTAGAGCACCCGGTAACAGAATTCGTGACCGGGATTGATTTGGTGAAGGCGCAAATCCGGATAGCCGCGGGAGCGAAGCTCGATGAAATCTTAACCGGACCGGTCCGGCTGTGCGGCCATGCCATCGAGTGCCGCATCAATGCGGAACATCCGGAGACTTTTGCCCCTTCGCCTGGCCGGATTACCGGGTTAAATCTGCCCGGTGGCATCGGCGTCAGAGTGGATACACACGCCTATACCGACAGCGTGATTCCCCCGTATTACGATTCGCTGGTGGCGAAGCTGATCACGTCGGGTAAAAACCGGGATGAGGCCATCCAGCGCATGCGCCGCGCCCTCAGTATGTTTGTGGTGGAAGGGATTCACACGACAATTCCTCTGCACGAGAAGATTCTGGTAAATGAGGATTTTGTGCGAGGAAACTTCGATACGTCGTTTCTTTCGAAATTCGACAAGCAATAAAAGAGGCGTCATTGCTGACGCCTCTTTTGAATTCTTAACCAGCTTTGATTCTTCTTACGCTTTCACCGGCTGCTCCACATTTGTTGCAGCGCCGGCGGGCGCGGCTTGCCCAACGTGTTTATCGAGCATCTTCGCGAATTCGGGCTTTCCAATGGCCCCTACCTTTTGCTCCACTACTTGGCCATCCTTGAAAAGCAGCAATGTGGGAATACCTCGGATGCCGTACCGATAAGCCGTTTGTTGATTGGCATCAACATCCAGCTTGCCGACTTTGACCTTGCCGGCGTATTCCGAAGCAACTTGGTCCACCGTCGGACCCATCATCTTACAAGGACCGCACCACTCGGCCCAGAAATCAACCAGAACCGGTAGATCCGATTTAAGAACATCAGTATCGAAGTCTGTGTCCGTGAAAGTCAGTGTGTTTGCTCCAGCCATTATTAGCTCCAGTGGTTTGATGAAAATCTAGTAAATTTGATTCAGTCGGGATTGCGGCCGGCGACCGAATAGCCCTCAGACAACCCGCTATTAAGCTACACTGAGGGCAGACAATTCCAGTCCCGATCAGGTCGTCTTGGTTCGTATCGCCCGCCTCTTTCCAATCCTTATTATTCTTATCATTACCCTTCCGCGACATGGTGCTGCCCAGCAGCCGTCGCGCGGGGAAGGTGGCGAAAACGGTTTTAGTACCAGCGTCACCATGTTTACGACGCTGGCCGCAATCAATGCCGCCGGATATGACGCGGGTATGGATTCGCCGCTGAATCAGCATTACAAAATCCGTTCAGAAGTGCGCGACATCCTGGCAAAGGAAAAGATTGCTTGTCTATCGGAACTGAGGGCTTTCTATAAAGACCACAAAAAGCCCACGGACGCAGGGGACTTGAGCCAGTACATTTCTTTTGCGCTGGTAGCCGGCGATGCTCCAAATTTCGAGTTGCCAACAGGCCAAGTTCCTCCCGATGTGGAGCCCTTGCGCGGATTGAGCCAGATTCTCGCGGACTTTTACCAGCAGGCGAACATCGCAGATCTTTGGAGGCGGGCACAGCCGGCTTACAATGCCGCAATTTCCGAGTACCAGGACCAGGTAATCAACACTCTGTTTGAAGCCAACGGATACCTGCGTAACCCGTCGGGCTATCTGGGCAGAAGGTTTCAGATCTTTTTGGATCTGATGGCCGCACCTGACCAAATTCAAGTGCGAAGCTATCGTGACGACTATTTCGTGGTGATTACCCCCACCACCGCTCCGCCAATCGACCAGATACGCGACGCTTACCTAGGCTTCATGATGGACCCGCTGACGTTCAAATACAGCGAGGTAATCAAGCAGAAAAAGCCATTGCAGAAATACGCCGAAGACGCGCCGGCGCTGGACTTGGCTTACAAAGACGACTTTTCGTTGTTGTTGAACAAATGCCTGGTGAAGGCGATCGATAGCCGACTGATGCATCAAGGCCCAGAGAAGCGGCAAGCGTATATCAATGAAGCTCTTCGTGAAGGCTTCATTCTGACAGCCGCTTTTGCCGACCTGCTGCCGGCTTACGAGAAGCAGCAAGACGCTTTCCGGATTTACTACCCGGACCTTGTCAACGCCATTGACATACGAAAAGAAGAAAAGCGTCTTAAAACGGTTCAATTCGCTGAATCTATGCCGCAGAAGATCATTGCGCCTCCGGCCAAAATTCAGCTCGATCCGGCGGATGAGTCGCTGGAGACCGCGCAGGGCCTGCTTGACCAGAACGACGTTGAGAATGCCCGCAAAATGTTCAAGAAAGTTTTTGAACAGACCCCGGACAAAGCGAAACAAGGCCGGGCATATTATGGTCTAGCCGTAATTGATCTTCAGGAGAAACATTGGGATGAGGCGGTAGATCTCTTTCAACGTACGGTCGATTCGAACACCAATCGGTCGATCGTTGCGTGGGCGCATTATTATCTGGGTCAACTGGCCTTAAAGGCCGGAGATCCAGAGAAAGCGACTACTCACTTCAAACAAACGCTTGCAAACCAAGAGGCCTCTTCCAAGGCGCGTGAAGCTGCGGAAAAAGCCCTACAAAGCATTTCAGGAGACATAAAACAATGAGACTTCGAACGTTCGGAATATCCGCCGCAGTTTTATGCCTGGCGTTGCCGCTGGCCGCACAGAACCCGCCGAAACCCAAATCGCAAAAAGAATCGGACGCGCTGCAAAAAGTGCTGCAGGCGCAACAGGCCCAAAACTGGGACGGCGAAATCCAGGCCATTAATAACGTGCTGGAGAATTTCGCCGATACGGAATACAAAAATCTACTGCTCAGCATGGCGGTTGATGCGGCGCAGAATAAGGGGGATTACGCGCAGACAATCGCATTCGGCGAGCAGGCCGTGCAGGCCGATCCAAATAACATTACCGCACGCGTAACCATGGCCGAAGATATCGCCCAACATACTCGCGAAAACGACCTGGATAAGGAACAGAGCCTGAAGAAAGTAGACGACTTAGCCAACAAAGCGCTAGATCTGCTGAAAAATGCCTCCACGCCTCCCCCCGGGATGAATCCGGCTGCGTGGCCCGATACCAAAAAGCTGCTCACTTCGCAGTCGTATGACGCCTTGGGTCAAGCCGCAGATCTTCGAAAGAATTACCCGACCGCGATTACAGATTTTAAAACCGCCATCGACACAGATCCATCGAATAGCGTTGCCGTAGCCAGATTGGCTAAGGCTTATGTTGATAACAAACAGTATGATGACGGAATCACCACTGCCGACAAAGTCTTAGCCATCTCAGACGCGCCCGCGCCCGTGAAAACCTTCGCACAACAGCAGAAGGACATCGCGACCAAACTCAAAGGAGCGGCTAAATAAGAAGTCTCGTCTGTTATGAGCGCCCCGGCTGAGGAACTGGAACAGAAGCTTGGATACCGGTTCCGCAACCAGGAACTGCTACTACGTGCTCTCACGCATCGTTCTTGGGTTGCGGAACTCAGCCCGCGCCTGCCCCAAGACGACAACGAGCAGATGGAGTTCTTAGGCGACTCGGTTCTGGGATTTCTGGTCAGCGAATCGCTTGTCTCGCGGCATCCTTCGGCGTGGGAGGGAGAGCTTTCGCAATGGAAGTCGCACTTGGTGAGCGCGGCGCATCTGCATCGCTGCGCTCTGAACCTCGGTTTGGGAGAATATCTCCGCCTCGGGCGGGGGGAGGACCGAAACGGCGGACGCGAGCGGCGAGCGCTGCTGTCAAATGCCTTTGAGGCCCTGATTGCCGCACTCTATCTTGACGGCGGGCTGGAGCCGGCGCGTGACTTGGTGCGCCGCCACGTCCTGAATGTCATTGCCGAACCGGAAGACGTACACGCTCTTCAACTGTTGAACTACAAGAGCGTGCTGCAGGAGCGAACGCAAGCGATGGGCATGCCCGCGCCTCGTTACGTGACGGTGGACACCAATGGTCCCGAACATGCCAAGGTTTTCGTGGTGGAAGCACGGGTGGGGAACCAATTCGTTACGCGAGCAAAGGGCAGTTCGAAGAAACAGGCCAGCCAACACGCAGCTCAATTATTGATCGAGCAGCTAAATGCGGCCGATGAATCGAGTGTGGCGGTTCGCGCCGACGCCGGCAAGTAACAACTTATTCGTCTTCGAGAAGCGACAGAATGTCCTGCAGTTCGCGCCGCAGATCATGATAAAAACTGGCTGTTCCGGTGAATAGCTCGCCTTGCCGCCGCGCGGGCGCATGCTTCATAGGCTCACGCTTTGGCTTCGCCTCCAGAACTTTGCGCGCCCCTTCGATAGTGAATCGCTTTTCGTAAAGCAGCCGTTTGATCTCGAGAACCATCTCGACATCTTTACGGCGGTAGAGACGATGGCCGGTTCCCGACTTCTTCGGACCGAGCCCGGAAAACTCGGATTCCCAAAATCGCAGAACGTATGGTTTGATGCCCGCTAATTTGGCGACTTCACCGATTCGGAAATATAGCTTGTCCGGGATTTCGGGGTCTACCGACGCCTGAGGAGCCAAGTCTTCCATACGGAATAGAGCGGTCCGCCCTTAATTGTAATCTTGACGCCGTGTTTTTAGCGAATGTGACTAACGGACTTCCAGCGCGACCGTAACAGTGGCGTGAATTTCTATATCACCGGCTTCGATGGGTGTCGACTGGACCTCTGGAGCGTTCATCACCGCGCTCCTGGCAAACATGGGAACCGGATTAGGCGCTTGCGTGCCGGTTTGAGCCTCAAGCACGCCAACAACCGTCAGACTTAGCGCTTTTGCAATGGCTTGCGCGGCGTCATATGCTTTGCGGCTTGCCTGGGCCAACGCCTGCGCTCGAACCGCTTCATCGTCTTTGAGCGAAAATGTGACGCCCTCTATCTGTGTCGCACCGGCCTGGATAGCTGTATCGATCACTTTAGAAACCAGCGTCAAATCGTCCAGCGTGAGAGTGAGACGGTTATTTGCCGCATAACCGGTGATCTTGGGCGTCCCGCCGTTTTTTCCATATTGCATTTGCGGGTTGGCCGCAAATCCGCTCGTCTTGATCTGCCCCTTAGAGCCGATTACTTGCTTCAACGCGTCTAACACGTGTGAAGAGAGCGTCGCGTTCTGTTGCGATGCGGCATCCGCCGTCAACGCTTGCGAATATATTCCGACCGTCACTTGCGCTCTATCGGGCTTGGCGCTTACGGTTGAATCAGCCGAAGCTCGCACGGTATGCGGAGGCTGAGCCATTTGTTGTCCTACTCCTTTGAGTGGTAAACAGCAAAGGGCACAGGCGAGTAAGTAACAGGTTTTGAGTTCCTTTTGAAACACCATTCAAATGTACGCCATCTGCACTATTGTTGGGGTATCTTCGTTAGCCAAATAAATGCGTAAACGTGTCGCGTATGTACTCTTGGCGGTCTTCATTATCGGCTTGGGAGTGGCGGCGGTTGTGTTCTTTTGGGCCCGCCACAAGGTGCAGGATTTTGGACCGATGGCCCGGAAGAGGCTCATACAGGCCATAAACGATCGCTTTGACGCGGATACCGATCTCAATTCGCTGGCCATCAGCCTATATCCGAAGCCGAAGGTGGTCGGCGAAGGGCTTTCGATACGGCATAAGAACTGGACCGATCCTCAGCCATTGATTTATATACGCAAGTTCACTGCGGAAACCGATTACGACACCGTCATTGCGAAGCGCAACCACGTGGATTTGGTTCGTTTGGAGGGGCTCACGATTCGCATACCGCGCCGCGGTCCGTCGCTGTCGAAGAAAGGCGAAGAGCAAGGTCACGAGGTGGATAGTTCCACGCCCGGACAAGATCGCAGTCAGTTCAAGTTCGTGATAGAGACGATTGTTGCAGACGGAACGCAACTGCAGATCGAGCCGAAAATCGAGGGGAAGGACCCTCTCATCTTCGATATCGCCAAGCTGACGCTTCATGACGTCGGCCCATTGCGGCCCCTTTCATTCAAAGCGGAGTTGACTAATGCTAAGCCGCCCGGCCTCATTTATAGTCAAGGCAACTTCGGTCCGTGGCAAAAGGACGATCCACGCTCAACGGCTGTCTCCGGCTCCTACAAATTTCAAAATGCGGATCTGGGCGTATTCAAAGGCATCAGCGGAATTCTTTCGTCCACGGGACAATATCAGGGCGTTTTGCAGCAAATCAACGTGGACGGGACCACGGACACGCCGAAGTTTGCTCTCAAACGAGGCGGGCAACCGGTCCATCTGGTCACCAAGTTTCATTCCGTGGTGAATGGAACAGACGGCGACACGATTTTGGACCCTGTAGACGCGCACTTCCTAAATTCGGAATTTATCTGCCGCGGCGGTGTGGTTCACCGGCAGGGCAACCCTGGTAAAACGGTCTCCTTGGATGCCGTCGCTCCGCAGGCGCGCATGGAGGATATTCTGCGGCTTATCATGGACGGAAAGCCGATCTTGACAGGAGCGGTAAACTTCAAAACCAAGATTGTAATTCCGCCTGGGCACCAAGATGTGATCGACAAGTTGGACCTGGATGGGACCTTCAGTTTGGCCCACGCGGAATTTAGCAGCCCAACGGTAGAGCAGCACCTGCGCACGCTAAGCGATCGCGCACGCGGGATTAGTAAGAGCGAAGAAGCGGATGTGCCGCCGCAGACCGTTGCTTCCGATTTCACGGGGCGATTCGGCTTGGACAACGGCGTAACCACGTTCAGCCTGCTGCAATTCAGCGTGCCGGGCGCGGCCATCCAGCTCGCGGGCAGTTATAATCTTCGGACAAAGGCGATCGACATGAACGGCAAATTCCGGATGCAAGCCACGTTGTCACAGACTCAATCCGGCGTGAAACAGTGGCTGCTTAAACCCTTCGACAAGCTCTTCGAGAAAAATGGCGCCGGTTTCGAAGTGCCGATTACAGTGAGCGGGTCCAAAGAGCATCCCGAGATTGGCGCGGACGTCTTTCATAAGCACTTCACCATACACTAGAGGATTCAATTCGAAAAAAGACATGAAGCCACTTTTCACCATCCTTGGCGCTCTTTGCTTTGTGCTGGCGATTGCGCTGCCGTCTCTAACGCAATCCTCCGCAAACATCCAGAAACAACCGTTTGGGAAAACGCCCAGCGGTGAAGAAGTTTATCTATACACATTGAAAAGCCCATCCGGAATGACGGTAAAGATCACCAATTACGGCGGCGCGGTCAATCAGATATTGGTTCCGGACCGCAACAAAAAATTTGGTGACGTGGTGCTTGGGTTCGATTCGCTCGAAGGATACCTGCCGAAGAACAACTCATCTTATTTCGGCGCGTTGATTGGCCGGTATGCCAACCGCATTGCAAACGGTAGGTTCACGCTGGATGGAAAAACCTATCAGATTCCCGCCAGCGACACGCCCCGGCCAAACTCACTCCATGGAGGCAAAGTCGGATTTGACAAGCGCATTTGGCAAGCAACGCCCGTAGGGACCGCCGATTCACCGGCGCTCGATCTGCACTACACAAGCGCGGATGGTGAAGAAGGCTTTCCGGGAACCATGCAGGTGGACGTTCAGTATTCGGTCGTGCGCGGCAACAGCCTCCGCATTGAGTACCGGGCGACCACTGACAAGCCAACCGTGTTGAACCTGACGAATCATTCTTACTTCAACCTGGAAGGTTCCGGAAGCGCCACAGTCCTGAATCACAAGCTCACGTTGATGGCCGACAAATACACTCCCGTCAACGCAAATTTGATTCCCACGGGAGCAATTGATTCAGTTGCCGGCACGCCATTCGACTTTCGCAAAGCGACTGCAATCGGCGCGCGGATTAATGACAACGATCAGCAACTGGCCTACGGCAAGGGCTACGACCACAACTTTGTGCTGAACGGCAGCGGCGGCAACACACTGATACGCGCCGCGAAAGTGGAGGAACCTACCGCCGGCCGCGTGATGGAAGTGTGGACGACTCAGCCCGGCATACAATTCTATTCCGGTAATTTTCTGGATGGGAAGAATGTCGGAATTGGAGGTCCGTTCCGTTACCGTTCCGCCTTGTGCCTGGAGACCCAGCACTTTCCCGATTCCCCGAATCACACGAATTTTCCAAGCACAGTGTTGAGACCCGGCCAGGAGTTTCACAGCGTGACGGAGTACCGGTTCTCGACGGAATAGCGGTTACTTGTGAACCCGCCTGAGCGTAAACGCCTCGGGACGCAGCGTCGCGTGCTTGAGTTTTTTCCAGTCGTCGGTAACGTGAATCAGTTTGCCGCTGATGTGATTGGATTGCTCAGAAGCCAGAAACGTCACGTGTTCGAGTTGAAGCTCCGGCGACACACCGCCCGTCCGCCTGGTCTCTTTCGCCGCAGTAACGACAGAGGGCTCTATCCGGCTTTCAGCGCGAATGATTTCGTCGGTCATGTTCGTATAAGCCGGACCGGGATCGAAGCAGTTCGCCTGAA
>DASREJ010000231.1:0-17104 GCA_035652115.1 Bryobacteraceae bacterium | reverse complement strand
CGCGTCTTTGTCCAGCGTTAGATCGGCCACCAACCGTTTCAGACGGGCATTTTCTTCGCGTAGTTGCTTCACCTCCTGCGCTTCACTCACGTCCAGACCGCCGTACTTCGCCTTCCAGGCGTAAATCGTGTGCTTCGACACCCCGTATTGCCGACCGATATCGGCCGCGCCCCGCCCAGCTTCCATCTGCTTCAGCGCCTCAATGACCTGCGCCTCCGTGTGACTGCTCTTGCTCATTGCTCTCCTTTCTTCGTCTCAAATCGTACTTCGATTCGAACGGTTTCAGGGGGTCACGTCACATATGCCTACGCTATGAAGTTGGAGCAGGCGTTTTCGCCAGCGTTCCACCGTCGCCCATACTTTTCCAGCACGTTGTTAAAGGACGCCCACGGTGACAAAGCTGCCTTCAGGGCCGCGAACAAACAAAGAAATATTCGATCGCCAAACGCGATGTCAGGAAAGGAATCCGCGTATTCCAATGCATATGAATACGTTTCATGATCGGCCGCGCCGGTTCGCGATGCCGCCAGTGATGCGAAGTCGGAATAATTCGTTTTACATCGAAGTGACGTGATAAGCCGTTACGGAAACTTTCCGACGGCTGAACGTTGTTATAGGGCTCGTAGATGACTCGCCGTACATGATCGAAATTGACGTAGGAGGTAATGAAAATCCCTCCTGGTTTCAAGATGCTCTTGATCTCAGCAAATTTTTGCGCCTGGATGCTGCCGATATATTCAAATACCCCCTGTGCAAGAACAATATCGAATGTGCGCCCTTTCCAACTAATTGGGTTTTCAACGAAATCACATTCCAAAAGATTGGAGTCCCGGCTGTGGATCGCGAGGTCGACGCCGTAGTAATTAATGTTGCTTGAGAGAAGGGGGGCCAGCGCTGCCGGGCCGCAGCCTACATCGAGCAGATCGCACTGCTTTTTTCCGGCTATGTTGTTGATCAGACGCGCTGCCTTCTCCATCCTGAAATGCGGCTTGGCGTACTTCAGGTTTTCACTTGCCCAAAAATCTCGCTTGTAGTATGTGCTGGTCGTTTGATGCATGCTGATGTTCTACTCTGTAACCCTGCCTATTCAGAGGGGCGAATGTAATAGTTTGTCGAACGTTTCAAGCGGGTTTACGACAGCTCGTATCAGCCGCGCAATCATTGCTGCGCCAAAGCGGATAGTACTGAAACTTACTCCCGCTTCATTAAGCTTCCGCTTGTGGTAATCCCAGAATGCTCTATCGCGGCGTCCCCGCAGAAAACTGACGGCCAAAAAATTATAATAATTGGCGACCCGCCGGCGAAGAACATTAACATATTCCTCCTCACTAAGAAAATCGCGGCCATGAGTCACCAGGCAGTACAGGTGTCCCGCTATAAGCGTTTTGATATCTTCCGTAAACGATCCCAGTGACGCTTCGCGCACTCGCTTAAACGTCAAGATTTGATGGACGAATCCGAAGTCGCTTTCTTTCAGCAACATCAGGCACGCTTCTATGTCTGCATGTAGGTTCGATTCGTTATAGAATGAATTTCTGTTCCTCACAAGTTCGGATCGATAAAGTACGGACGTGGACGTTCCGAATACATACGTTTGATTTAGGAACAAACGCCTGCACACGTCGCGGCCTGAGAACAACCCGTTTCCGTATGGAAGGCCCGCCCACATCACTTCCTCCCCTTGCAACCCGTACGCTCCGACGACTCCCAGCGATGGGTATCGTTCGGCCAATGAAACCATCTCTTCAATACAACGCGGAAAGATCCAATCGTCGGCAAAAACGATTTTGCAATATAGACTCTTAGGGGATATCTCGCGCAGCGCCCTGTTATGATTAGCTACCGCTCGCAAGAATTGGCTGTTTCGCACCACCCGTATCCGGGAGTCGGTCGCAGCAAAACGGCTCGCAATTTCAACCGAGCCGTCGATGCTGCAATTATCGACGATAGTGTAATCCCAATTTGTGTAAGTCTGCGCCTGAATGCTTCTGATGCATTCAGCGATATGATCCTCGTTGTTGTATACGGGAGTAACGATGCTTACCCACGGTTCCGACGATGACAGCATTAGGTTATTCGACCCTCGTTAAAACAGGTTCCGGGTTCGAAAGGCTGCCCACCCCTGCCGTCCTCGCAGGTGAAGGACGTTTAAGTCCCCGCAGGATATCTGAGTAAAACGACTTCTGGCGCATAACGAGCAGTATCATACCGGCATAGGTCACGAGAAGGGTCGTGCAGTCAATACTTAACCGGAGCAAAGGAGGCAAGCGATCTTGATAAAGGAGATGCGCTCCAATAGCCACAGCGCCACCGACAAGACCGGACACGAAGAGAGGACTCACTGACGTGAACACATCTCGGGGCGAAATTACGGTGTCGCGCAGCGCCCAGCTAATCAGAGGGACGATCCAGAGCAGCATCACGCTGGAGTAGGCGAAGGCCACCCCTTTGGGCCCATACGGCAGCGCGATTAAATAACTGGCAATCATGGACGGCGCGATAAAGAACGCAATTTTTAAGTTCCGGCCGACCAGTCCGATTGACGAGAGCAGCCAGGAGAGAGGATTGGCGATGGCATACACCAGAATCATCGGGGCTAGCAACCGGAATATCATGCCGGCCGCTTTCCACTTTGCGCCCAGGAACACAAGCACGACGTCGTCGGCAAACAGTGCGCACGCGATAGTAATTGGTAGCGTCAATGTAAGAACCAAAGAGTAGCCTTTTAAAAAGTAGTTCTTAAGACGCTCAAGGTCCCCCTGAAGCCGGGAAAGAGCAGAAAAGGCTACCTCTCCAGCTGCCGAGTTGAGGTTTTCAATTGGAATATTCACGAGTTGATAGGCACGCCCGTAGATTCCAATCGCTTCCACCCCCCAGAAGCGCCCTAATAGAACTTTATCGAAATTGGAAGCGATGTAAATAACGACGGTATTTAACGTGATAGTTCCGCCGAAGCGCATCATAGACCGAAGTCCCGAGCAGCGTCTCGGTGCACCCGGCATCCATCGCGATGTTCCCCACAAACCTAAGGTTGTCACCACCGGAGAAAGTACATTCATCGCGACAAGCGACCAATAGCCGTAGCCGATCGTCGCGCCTGCAATGGCAACTGCCGAACTTATAAGCAAAGCAGCGACGTTGATTACTGCAAGCGCGGTGAAACGCATTTCGCGCTGCAGAACGGCGGAGTGCTGAACTCCGGCAGCATTAAACAGAAATCCGGCAGCAAGAGCGAGCGTCACCGCAGTAAGCCGCGGCTCATGATAGAAGGCCGCTAACAGCGGTGCGCTTGCGGCTGTCAGCAATGCCAGCACAGCCCCAAACAATACGTTTATCCAGAACAGAGTTGAGATTTGATCCTTAGTAATCTTCGAACGCTGAACTGTAGCGGAGGAAAGGCCGAAATCGCGGAATAGACTCAGCACTCCGGTGAATGCAGTGACCATGCCGAGAATTCCGAAGTCCTTCGGATCCAAAAGCCTCGCCAGAATCATAAGCGATCCGATGCGCAGGGCGAAGTTCACCCCTTGAGCGAACATTCGGGCAGCGCCGCCTCGGATTGTTTTTTCCTTCAGATTTGTCATGTAACGGCAGTTGAGTGACGATCGGTTCGCTTCACGTCAACTCACAACACAACCTTCCTGCAGTAGAACGCCTCCGCGTAGCCACTAGGGGCATTGCACTCCATGCCCCGCAATCTCATCAACGATAGAAACGTTTCCGGTTGAAACCAGTGCTTGGACCGCTGCGATTGGAATATGTCCATAATGAACTGAACCTTTTTTGGATACACGTCTTGTTCAAGCGGGACAAAAAGGTTCGGCTGCCCCAAGTCGCCGTCGTATTTCGGTATCTCGTACTCCATGATCAAGTGGTTGCGGAATGTGTTCCAGGTAAGTTCAGCAACCGTGCGATGATCCTGGTGGGCATCTTTTCGGTTATGCGTAAAGATCAAATCGGGTGATATTTCGTTCTTCAATTCCTCAAACACAGCCTTCACTTCGGCGCCCATGAACGGTAAAAACCCGTCCGGAAACGTCTTAAGGGTCGGCCCTATTAGTTGGCCTGCACGCGTGAAATGGACAGCCGCGCATTGGGCTTCTTTCCCACGAACACCGGCTGCGCTCAGCACCACCCAATGAAAAATACAACCTGGGTACTGTTCCGCGAGCCGCAAAATCGTTCCCCCGCAACCGATTTCAATATCATCGGAATGCGAGCCAAGGCAGAGGACCTTTAAACCGCCGCGCGCGGCTTCATCTAAACTGACGTGAACCATGCGATAACCGAAATCTTCGATGTCATTTCTGTGAGCAACTTTAACGTGAAACTGTTTTGCAGAGCAATCGGCGCTGCGTGTTTGTCTTCTTGGCCGTATCGCTGTTTGTAAATAGGAGGCTCTACTAGCTGGAAAACGCCCTCGCTTTTCTCATCCGGCACAGTTTCGGACAAAGTTCGGTCGTTCCCAAGTCGCAAATGACCGAGATGTTACAGAAATCGTCTGAAGGCGCCAATTAGTGGATTAAAGCTGTTTTGCGCTGCCGCAATCCTATTGCTCGGATGCACATCGGAGAAGACCTGCGGCCTCCAGCAGATTGGCCGCGTCGAGAACCATGCTGAAGGGCAAGCCGGAGCGCTCGGCAACATCGAGCAGTGAATTTTGCCCGTCGGACAGATTCAAGACCCACAAACGAGCCATGACTTCGCGTGTGGCCGCGGAACCTCCTCCCGGAGAATCGTACAGTTTTCGGCGCCCGAGTTGCGGCTCACAATAAGGATTCTGATTGTAATATTTTCGATTATTCTCAAGCACGTCTACGATCGCAGCACACACGCGCAGCGATTCTGCCAGCTTTGAAGATTGAATAAAGTCTAAGTTATCGGCGGACGTATGATACTCGGGAAAGCTGCCCCAGACACTTCGCATTAGACAGCCGACCGGAAGATTGAATCCAGGAGAGCAATACTGACGCTCGTCGTAGCCATATGGGGAAAACTCGAGAATTTCGGCAGATTCGGCGAAATGGCGAAGCACGTGTGCGGCAGCCCGATCGATTTCTGCATCGCCGCGGCGGCTCTTCTTGTAGTGGAAGCCACCGCCATCCCCCAAACATGTAAGCACAAGACCGTGTCGCACGCGTCGAGCTGCTTGCTCATTTCGGGCAAGCCATGTGATAGCCCCGATGGTTCCCGGGATGAACAGGAATCGATAAGAATATTCCAGATCCTGTCCGGTAAGCAACCGCGCAAGGGCCGTAGCGACACTCAAACCAGAAAGATTGTCATTGGCAAGCGACGGATGGCAGGCGTGGCACGAAATGAGAACTTCGTGTTCAGTACGGCCCCGCAGATAGCATTCACCATACGTCAGGCGCCCGTCCTCAACAGTTGAGTCGATACAAACCTCATACTGGCCTTCCTGTAGCGAAAGCATCTGATTATGAGACAAGCAGAATCCCCAGCTTTCCTGGTAATAAGACGTGCGGTAAGGAATCCACTCCGGCTTGTCTGGAAGTGTGTGCAAGTGCGGTCTCAGTTCACTGAGCGGCATCGCGGTGCGAATAGGCGTGCTGTAGTTCAGGACATGTAGACTGGAATGCCGGAGGTCGATCACCTTTGTTCCATCTGGCGCCTTGATATACGCGTTACGTATATTCCATTCCTTCGGTATCGTCCAGTCAAACACCTCTGTTCCGGAGGCAACTTCCGTGATTTCAAGCGGAATTCGCTCGCCGATGTATTGAAGTGTCTGCCGAATTCCCCGACCGGTTATGCTTCGGCAGATCGGGAATAGTTCCGTTGCAAACTGGTGAAGCTCATGACCTACTAGCACGATATCCTTTCGGTCGAGTTCCTTTTGGACGCTCATTGCCATTAATGCAGGTCGGGGAAGGCCTTATCGCGGTTGGAGATCTGTTTGACTTCAGTAGGCCATGCAATTCCAAATGCCGGATCATTCCAACGCACGCCGCGCGCCAACTCCGGATAGTATGACTCTGACATCTGATAGAAGACTTCAGTTTCGTCTGCCAAAGTTATAAAGCCATGGCCGCAGCCCTTAGGTATGTAAAGCATTTGGCGGTTCTCCGCAGTAAGCGTCGCGCCAATCCAATTTTTGTAAGTAAGCGATTTCGGCCGAAGATCAACCACAACGTCGTAAATTGCACCGCGAGTACAGCGCACTAGCTTTGTCTCAGGATGAGGCTCTGCTTGATAATGAATACCCCGCAGCGTTCCCTTATGTGTGTTGAAGGAGATGCTACACTGCACCAGCTTGGAACTAAGATTGTTCGACTCAAATTCCCGTTGGCACCAAGCACGGGCGAAAAAACCACGTTCATCAGATATCGGCTCCATTTGGATCTCAAAGACATCAGCGAGTTTCGTTCTAAGAAATTTCATGCGTAAAGATAGTACTGCGGTCGTAGTCTAATATTCGATCGACGGCTTCCGTTAAAGATGCCGCTAAGACATCGGCGGCGCAGGGCGCGTCGACACTTTGCAAGCGCGCCGTTTTACATCCCGCGCGTCTGCCCGCCTTTATATCTGTATCCGAGTCGCCAATCATCCACGATGCCGGCAAGTCTAACTGATGATCACGCGCCGCATCCAATAGCATGCCGGGCGCTGGTTTGCGACAGGTGCAGGGCGGGTGCGTGTCGTGAGGACAGTAATAGACTGCATCGATGATCGCCCCCGAACGGGCCAGTTCATCGCACATTCGGCGGTGCAGTGAGACCAAATCTGCTTCCGTTATCAATCCTTTCGCGATGCACCGCTGGTTGCTAATTACGAACACACGGAATCCAGCTCGATTTAGACGGGCGATGGCGGATGCAACATCGGGGTAAAGATACATTTCGTCCCAATGCGTTACATAGCAGTTCTCAGGCGCTTTATAATTGATGACTCCGTCCCGGTCCAGGAAAACGGCTTTAACCATGGAATAACGCCTGTTCGGAACTCACAGGTTTCGGGCGGCAGCGCCATTTAGGCGGTCGTAAATGCCCTGCGCCCGATCGTAATCTTCTTGAGTGCCAATGTCGATAAAAACACCACGCTGTTCGACGGCGTAAATGCCCTGCGCGAGTAGACTGGGGAGAACCTCTTTTTCCAGACTGGTGAAGGTCTCCGGTATATGCTCCAGTATTGCTTGGCGAAATACGTATACTCCTCCGTTCACAATCGCCGAAGCGCTTAGGCCCGCTTTTTCCACAAAGCGGGTCACGCGCCCGGCGGAATCGGCCTCAACAGTTCCGTAGCGTCCGGCGTTTTCAATGCGTGTAACCGCCAGGGTTGCCATTGAACCACGCTGCCGGTGGAAACGGATCAGATTGCAAAAGTCAACCTCCAAAAACGAATCGCCATTCAAAACCAAGAAATCGTCTTCAGAATCCAAGTACGCGCGTGCAAACCGGATCGCTCCACCCGTTCCCATTGGATACGGTTCATTCGAGTACTCGATTCCGACACCGAACTTCTGCCCATTTCCAAATGCATCTTTGATTTGCTCGCCCAGGTACCCGGTACACATCAATAAACGGCGGAAGCCTTGACGCTTCAATTGTGTGATGAGCAACTCTAGAAACGGCCGATTGCCTACCGGCGCCATCGGCTTTGGTGTTGACGAAATTACTGGTCTGAGTCGGGTTCCCAATCCGCCCACAAGCAGGATTGCTTTCACATCGTACCCATTCTGTCTGACGTCACATGCTAGGGACATTTCAGGATGCCCTTATCTTGCACATCTTGATATAGTGTCCATATTTCAGGAAGCGTGACCGGCAGAAGCCTGGGCTCTAGCGTTTGAGATTCTTCCGAGGTTAATTTACGCCTACTGCAAACCTATTGACAACCTGCCGCCGCATCTCCATCCGCTCTCAACGGGTCAGGCTGCGCCGGCTGCTTCTGGCTATTGCATCTTGGGCAAAAACAGCTCATCGAAGTGTGCATCTAGCGTCTCCGAATACGCTTTTGAAATTTCCTGAAAGCGGATCCGAAGATGGTTCTCCTCCGCCACCATTGCCGCGAAACGATCAGTGAGGGTTGAGCCGTCAAAGTGTTCAATCTCTAAACAATATTGACCGTGGCCTGACGTCCGCATTAGATCGTCAATTTTTGGAAGATAACTGAGGGCGATCACAGGTTTCGCCAGCAGATGCGAAAAGATGACACCGTGAAAACGGCTTGTCACGACATAATCGAATGTGGCGATCTGAGTGAGCAACTCTTTCAGGGTTAACTTAGCCAATACAGCTAACTCGCATTGCCGAGGCGAGCTCAGGCTACTCATAATTGCCGTTTCCAAGTCCTGCATGGCATCTATGTCGCCGCTGATATCGCTCGTAAATATTTCAACACGGTAATCATGTTCCAATAACCAACACGAAAACGCCGTCAGTTTTTTCAAGTAGTGGGAATAGAGTGCGCCGTCTTTCCGCGGCCAACGGCGTGGATCACAGAATCCAATGGGATTAAGTCCAACCGTACCGGCCGAACCCTTCGAATGCGCCCCGTTCCGTCGGCTTACCTGCGGAGACATCACTCTCTGCTGATGGTGGGAATCCACATTGCGAAACAAGCTTTGCGCCTCCGATGCCGACAGGATTTCGGCGCGTTCGGAGGTCACGTAGCTTTTGACTGCGAGACCATATGCAGGATCAGGAACAACATCGGTTTCCTTCTTCACACCCAACGCGCGAATCAGCGCCTGAGATTCAACGGAGCGGAACGAAACACGATCGGCTAGACGAACCGACCACTTCGCGAAGAATTTATTTGATCGGCGAATTAAGAGATCCGCCCCTACCCCCACGAAGAATACCGGTGTGCCAGAAAGCTTTGCGAGCACACAGAATTTAAAAACGTTGTATGGGAGGCGTCCGTACAATTCGCACAGTTGGCCTCCCCCCGACATCACCAACAAGTCGAGCGACTTGACGATTCGGTACGAGCGAATCAAAAATCGTCCCTCCCGCATCGCGTCATACAGCGGCTTCGCTAACGCGTAGGCTGGGCGCAGACGCTTAAACAGCCACTTCAATCGTCTTTTCAAACTCGGACCGCGACATTGAGCTCCCGAATCCGCAGATGTGGGATGTGACCACCTCAGCGGGTAGGAAAAAATTCCGTGCCTTTTGGCTGTGTCATCCGGATACAACGAAAACGCGACCAGATGGACCCCTGGTAAGCGCCGCCCAATGTTTGCGATAAATGACTCTTGAATAGCGGCATCACCCATATTGCCGAATCCCATATGGTCCATGAGACCGATACGCTTATATGTGCGCATCACAGGTCCTGCGAGGTTGGGGACGATACCTCTTGCGATCCGTACGGCAGATTCATGTTTGGGAAGTGGGCGACTTCACGGTTGCTCTTCATTCACCGCTTGTAAACGAGTCATTGTAGTTATCTATCTTACAAAAATTGGCCGCCACCGGTAAGCGGACTTATGGTAGCATTGCGATTATTCATTCTGTTTTCAGCGTTGATGCGATTATTGACCGATATTCCTATCGACTCATGAACACAAATGGTGTAGAACCTGGAGGGAGGCGTGCTAGACGTACTGGTTCAACAACGTCTCTTTCGAGATTTATGAACATCAAGGAACCACTGTGAAATTCAGACCATACCTTTATTTTCTGTTAGCTTTTTCATCTTTTTCGGTCTGGGCCTCTGCCCAGACTTGGTCAGGTATTCTTGCCCCGAGCCGGGCAATCAATTGGTCTCGCGCTGGAATTCCAGGCGGCCTTCCATCCGCAAATTGGACTCAATGCGGATCGACAATTCCCGCAGGCTCCTCTTCGGCTACGATCAACTCAGCGCTGGCAAACTGCGCACCAAATCATTACGTCCAATTGGCTTCCGGTACATTCAACCTGTCTAGCGGAATAAACTGGAACAAGAGCAACGTTGCCCTGCGTGGCATGGGCGCCGATCAGACGTTGTTGGTCTTCTCTGGCTCGAGCTCGTGCTACGGTCTGGGAGCCTCGGTTGGCATCTGCAGCACAGATGGCACTTATGCCAACGGGCCGCCGGCGCAGGTTTACAACTGGACCGCTGGTTACGCACCGGGATCTACACAGATCACCCTCAGCAGCACGAATGGCATTACACCTAATCAGACAATGGTCATGCTCGATCAGGATGACGACGGATACGTCGGCGCGTCGGCTTCGGGCACCAGCGTCGATAGTGGCAGTTATTTCGTGTGTTCGGATCAGTACGCAACTAGGCCTTCTGGTTGTGGCTCTGAAGGCGGCACTAATTCCTACCGGCCCCATCGAGCACAAATTCAAATGGTCATCCCAACCGCGGTTTCCGGGAATGTGCTAACAATCAACTCTCCCGGAATTTACGCTCCAAATTGGCGCAGTAGCCAGTCGCCCCAAGCGTGGCTCGTCCAACCGATCATTAATTCCGGAATTGAGAACGTCTCTGTCGATGCCACAAATACTGGATCGAATGGAGTACTGATCTTCAATGGGTATCAATGCTGGGTTAGCGGCGTGACGTTTGTGCGAACAGGCAAGTCGGGCGTTTTTTTGTTTCAAACAGCTCATTCTTTGATTCAGAACAACTACATTTACCAATCTCAGGACTCTGATCCTTATGGCATTCAGTTCGAAATTAGCGCAGACAATTTAGTGGCGAACAACATCATCCAGCAAAACCGATCCCCAATTGTATTAAACGGGCCGGACACCGGCAGCGTATTTGCCTATAACTTCACAATTCTGAACCAAGCCGGCTCAAACGGGAATTGGTCTTTTTGGAACCACTCGAGCGGAATTGCTTATGACTTGTGGGAGGGTAACGTCGCCGCCGGATTTGCTGACGACGATATTCACGGCTCGCACAACATGATAACTCGCTTCCGGAACTACTTTACTGGGCACGAATCAGGCAACACGGGACAAGTCAATCCTATCTTTGAAGGAGCGTACAACCGTTATAGCAACCTCATTGGTAACGTTCTCGGAACCAGCGGCTTCGATAATCTCGTCCAGGAAGTATCGTTTGATACCTCAACCGCTATTTTCGTTTTGGGCGCTGGAAATCCCGGCACCTCTCCGGCGGTTCCCAGCGACCCGCTGGTAATCGCCACGGCGATGCGCTGGGGAAACTACGACACAGTCGATGGTGCAGTGCAATGGGTCGTCAGTGAAGTACCCAGTAACATCGGCAGCTACGGAAACTCGGTTCCTTCAAGCACAGCACTGCCTCCATCTTTCTTCCTGACTTCCGCGCCAAGCTGGTGGCCCGCAGGGAAGCCGTGGCCGTCGATCGGACCCGATATAACCGGTGGCAACATCGCAAATGTGGGTGGTCACGCCTACACTATTCCCGCACAGGACTGTTATTTGAACGTCATGAAAGGTCCATCGGACGGAAGCGGCGGGGTTCTTACGTTTAACGCCAGTGCCTGCTATCCGAGTAGCGGTTCATCTCAGCCATTGGCACCGCCGACGAATCTGACTTTGAGCGTTCACTAAATTGTTTCAGCGACAGAGCGGTTACGCGTAAATATGAGAACGTTCTTGGCGGACCGCTTTGTCATAAATCTCCTCGGGCTCGTAGACTACAACTTGACTACCCTTATCGGAAAAAGCGAATGGAACACAGAGTAAGTTCCCCAGGCGTTTTCGTAGGGTAGATCGGCATTCGGGCGGGACAAAGAAGACCATGAATCCTCCCCCGCCCGCGCCCAGAAGTTTACCGCCTAGAGCGCCAGACCTCATCGCCACGTCGTAAATCTCGTCGATCTCGGGATTCGAGATGTTCTGCGTCAGCTTTCTTTTTATCTTCCAGCTCTCATGCAGCAAGCGGCCGAATTCGTCGAGCGATCGCCCCGGATTTGTAACGATTGACTCGGCCTCGGTCACCATCTCCTGCATCGTTTCCAGCTCAGTCCTCCGATGTGGTGTCAATCGGATCTGCTCCTTCGCGATCTCGGACGCAGTTCGTGAGAAGCCAGTGAAATATAACGCGAGATGCTGCTGTAGCTCATTCAATCGCTGCTGCGAAGCCAGCACTCTTCTAACATCGATTGTGCCGTCCTGTTTAAAATCAATCCGGTTGAAGCCACCGTACGCGGCGCTCACCTGATCTTGCGCGCCAACCGCTTCGTTTATGATTTCCTGCTCGACAAAGATCGCATCGGATGCCAACGCGTGTTTATCGCGCATCTGGTTCTTAAGGGCATAAAGGCTCAGTAAAAGGCCGACCGTAAACGCTGAACTCGTACCCAGACCTGTTCGCGCGGGCAGGTCGGCGATGTGATGGATTTCCACGCCATCTTCGACTCCGAGAAACTGCAGGCAGCAGCGAACTGAGGGATGCTGTATCTCCTCGTGCTTCCGGACGTTCTCCAGCTTGGTGTAGCTGATTCGGCTATGGTATTCAAAAAACGGCGGCAACCAGCGGGAAGTGATATAACACGATTTGTTTATGGTCGTTGCGAGCACGGCGCCGCCATGCTCGCGATACCAAATCGGATAGTCTGTTCCGCCGCCAAAAAATGAGATCCGGAGGGGGGTACGCGTCGTTATCATCGATAACCTGACAGTTAAGGGGTAAGAAAGAACTGGGGCAGTTTATAAAGTGCTTGCCGGCGTCAAATAGTCGGGACGGCTGAAGCTCTTTTCAAGCCATGCTGCTAAGGACCAGCGGACACCGGGGAAAAAAACCTGAGCCCGCCTCGCGAGTCGCCAGCCGAATAACGCGTTGATCCACGAGTACTTCCACGATAAGCGCGGCGCCTGCAGGCTGCCTCCGAGCTCTCGCGCAATTTCCTCTGCTTTCGCGAAAATGTCAAGCCGTGTCGGGTAGAAGAAAGTCATCCAATTTTGCAAGTATCGGATACAGGCATCTCGAACCCGCGAGCTATCCTCAAGCGACCGCAGATAACCGATATGCAACAACATCGATATCCACTGGGCATCGAGTTTTCGATTTGAATGCCCTATGTAGCTCAGGCTGGTTGCGCCCGATGAGCGGTAGTAGACCCTAGAGCCACGTACGAATCGCGTACCATCGCTTGCGAGCAACACGCGGCAAAAATATTCCCCGTCATCGTCGCCCAACAGCCGGGTATCCCAGATACCGGCGGCTTCGCTTAGCTCTCTGCTGACGAGCCAAGTGGCAGTTTGCATATAAAGATTCTGTCCCATCTTGCGCAGCAGCCATTCGAGGGGTGACAAATCGCACCAAAGAGCACTGGATTCGAATTGGGCCCGATGACATCGATACAGAAACTTGCCCCATGCGGAAGATAGAATCGTACGCCGGCCAATGCCTTTCTCAATTTCCGACATTTGCAGCGCGATTTTGGCCGGGTCTAAAATATCATCGGCATCCAGCCATTGAATATAGTCTCCCTGCGATACGGCAAACGCGGCATTTCTGGCCGCAGCCGCGCCCTGGTTCTTCTGGCTGATTACCCGAACCCCCGCAGATTCAAACTCGCGGACAATTGAGTTTGTGCCATCCGTCGAGCCGTCGTCTACCACGATGATTTCCTTCCGCTCCCACGTTTGTGTCACAGCGGATCGAAGTGTCTCGCGGATCCACTCTTGCGCATTGTAAGCCGGTATAAGAATCGATACCAAAGGTGTCATGGCAGTCCTACTTGACGACTTTTTTATAAACGTCTCGAGTTACTCGTCCGACCGCGTCCCAGGAATGATAGGTGCGGGCGTAGGTGCGGATTGCTTCGCGACTACGAGCTAGATCTTTGAATAAACTGCTCTCAAAGTAGTTGCGAATCGTTGATGCCAGGTCTGCTGCATCTGCCGGCCGGCAAATAAGACCGGCACCGGACCGCAGTATGTCTTCCTTGAAGGACCCCACATCCGTCGCTATCACCGGTAAACCAAACGTTAGCCCTAAGAACAAAACTCCGCTTTGAAAGATATTCAGATATGGAAGGACGAGCACATCTGCAGCCTTGAAGTACAGCTCTACCTCCGCATCCGGAATGAATTGAATCCTTTGAACGATCCGGCCGGCTTCCACGTCGCTGCTGATGCGCTTTTGAATCTCCTGTATGTATTTCTCGGCACCGCCTTTTACTTCTCCCGCGAGTATCATCCTGTATTCTCCGGCTTCTTTTGACAGTTGCTGAAACGCAGTAATCAGATGTTCTAATCCTTTATAAGGGCCGATCCTGCCGAAGAACAAAATTACTTTCTCGTGCTCCCGGAAACCCATGCGGCGCTTTCCTTCGAGGACAGTTAGCTTCGTGACGGGAAAGGCATCGTTCACCGGGTGAACTAATACCGTAATGGCTTGCTCAGAAACTCGAAAATGATCCATCAGTTCTTTTTTCATTTTCTCGGTGTGAACGAAAATGTGACTTGCCAAACGGTATTGAATTTTCAATGTCAAGCGATTGAGGAATGAATCGCGTAAATCTCGCCGGGCCGCATTGACGTTGTGCGCAGTCAACGTCACCTTTTTACCGAGGAGCTTGTAATAGAGCATTAATGCGGTCCGATCAAAAAACTCGAATTTGTTGTTCCAGAGAATATGGAAAACCTTGGCCCGAGTCGTCGCGGCGTGTCGGACAAGTTTCGCGTAATAGGCGAATACCCTTGTCACTTTACGGCGCACGCTGGCATCGCGCCGTTGATCACCCCGGAAATTGAGAAATTTCACTCCGGGCGTGGTATGCATCTCGGGGCAATCGACTTCATCGCTCCCAACGACGTCTAGCTGGACGCCTTTGCTCGCGAGCGCCATCGTCAAACCAAGTGCATAAGGGCGATCTTGGCCGCCGGTGAGCAGCGCGACGACTGTGTCGCCATGTGCGGCCCATTTATCAATACACGTCTGCGAGTTAACAGCCGTTCGAGAGTCGCACTGTTCTTCTAAGTTGGCTTCCGCCATTTCTCTCTTCGAGTTATGTAGCTGTCCCGACCGGCGCTCGGTTCATCGTGTCGAGGCTACGCCTAAGGCCGGAGTATCACGGCCGCGCTTCCGCTAGGCTTAAATCCCAATGCTCCACTTTAGGCGGGATCAGCTTCTTTGCTCCGCGGCCCTCGGGAATCGCAATTATCGCCCATAGGAAACAAATCCAGAGCGGATGTAGCTCTTTAAAAGCCGCCTCCGTGAAGTTATACGCAATCGCGCCTACACAGAACCCAAGCCGAAGGGCATGCGAAGCCCGATTGTGTAGGACGGTTGCTGTGAGGTGACGATATCCTGACAGAATCAAAAATACGAGAATGGCTAATCCGACCGCGCCCAGACTTAAATAGATCTCTATGTAGCCATTGTGTGCCTCGTTCGGGTGGAACCGCCCATCACCAGGAAACATTCTCCAAAGGGTTTCCAGTCGGGAACCAAGCCAAAAGCTTTCGAACCCGGCGCCGAATATCGGACTTGAATCGAGAGAAAGCACATTCTGCCAAATTATGGTACGGCCGGTAAGCGTCGGGTTTCTCCCGATAAGTACCAGCAAAGCGGGAGCGACAAACAGCGCAAGAATACACGACGTCAGCATTGAAAAAACGATCACGTGCAGAACCGCGCGTCGCCGGATCAGCTTGGGCAAACTAACAAGCACCAGCAGAATTCCCATCATCAGAAAACACGTCGTGGATGTAGCCGAATCGGCTTGCCACAGCAGCCATATAGCCATTAGAAGAATGGCTCCGTAGGCCACACGAGAGCGCTTGCGCATTGCCTGGGCCTCTTGACCTGACGTAAGTAGTCTCCATAAAGCGACCAGTCCTGACATCATGCAGATCATGCCGAACGTGTTCTTGTCGGTTGTTACGCCCGTGTTCAGCAGCGCCCCTTCCCATCGTGTATACACGCGGCCTAACTCGGGATAATATCGGATAAATAGTATAGAAAGCGGTATAAGAAAGAAGACTACTCGCGAGAAGAGCCGCTTGATTGCGCGGGTTGGGTCACGGTCAGTCACCACGACCAGCACCATGACTAAGTCAGTTAGAAGCTTTGTCCATCGTTTAAATGCTACATCGGGGAAATCCGACCAGAGAGTGCTGAGAGCGCAATAGAAATAAAATACAATAATCGCCGGGTTGGCTCGTAGTACCTTTATGACTTGGGGTAGACGAGTTAAAAGAACCCCTAGCCCTAATACCAGGAGAGCAGAAAATACGAATCGGTCTACAGGGCTTCCTTCCAGGTACTGGTCGGCAGAGGCCGCCCATCCCACGTTCCATATCCCCATTTGACTCAGCCATGCCGAGACAGGCCTCGAGCCGGCAAGGAATAACCAAAGCGCTGGCAACCAGAGAGCTCTGGAAACGCGGGATCTTGGATCGCGGTCCAGGAAAAATAGACCTAGAATTCCGGTAAGGAATATAATGCTCGCTACGCGTGGTGGCAACTATTTAACCTTGGCGACACCGTCTAAGTGAATCCTTACTAAGGATCGACAAAAAGCCGATGGAGCAATTCCAAAGTCAGTAACTTGTGTATCTCAATAGTAAAGTTTCGATTCCCGCGTAAGTGTCCTTCCACTGTTGCTTCCAGACGCTTTCGGTTCACGAATGGCCTTGATAACGTTCTCGGGTCTAACAGTATTTCCCGCACATAGCTTGAGAGTTGGTCACGATACCAGACCCGGAAATGATAGAACTTGTGCCGTCCCAGGAAGCATCGCTCTAGTCGCAGGGGGGACAAGAGATGATCGATACGCGCCAGCCCCTGCGGCATGCCGTAGTCATAGGCGTATTCCGCCTTGAATGTAAATTCAAGGTACGCTCGTGCAAGAGCCGCCGGAATGCGGCGTCGATTGCCTCCTAGGCCCCGGTCCGTCCGGATGCGTCGCAAAGCCTCGTTGCCGTCACCAATCAGCCGCAGGCTTACTTCTTTGTTCGAGAAAACGTCGCTTGTGGCGAACGCCGGCGCGGGGGCTCGAAACGCAGTGCGGACAAAGTCGTGGTCTAGATATGGGGAGCGGACGGTGAGCTGACTTTCCTCGAGCATATTAACGGCGCGCTGCGGGCCTTGGCGGAAAAGAACAAACGAGATAGGATGACCTTGACGCAAACTGGCATACGTCTGTTTGGCGGCATTCACGTAAGACAGCAACTCCGGACAAAGGAGGCCAGCGCACAAA
>DASREJ010000230.1:0-26980 GCA_035652115.1 Bryobacteraceae bacterium | reverse complement strand
TTGAAGGTGAAAGAACCTTCCTGCATCCTATGCTGCATCCGGTAGAAAGTGCTTTCTACAAGTTAGTTGGAATAAACGAAGTCGCCGAAGAAAGCTGGACTCAATATACGGCCTCGCTGCTGGCCTTCAGCATCTTCAGCTTTCTATTTGTTTACGCGTTACTGAGGATTCAAGGCTTCTTACCTTTGAACCCACAAGGATTTGGCGCTGCACAGGTAACATCGGATCTCGCTTTTAATACCGCAGTAAGTTTTATTACGAACACAAATTGGCAGGCGTATGCCGGAGAGTCGACGGTTAGCTATCTAGTGCAGATGGCTGCGTTAACGGTTCAGAATTTCGCTTCAGCAGCAGTGGGGATTGCCGTGGCGATTGCAGTTGTCCGCGGCTTCTCCCGCCAGCAAGTGAACAGCATCGGAAACTTTTGGGTCGATCTCACCCGGGCAACTTTGTATCTTCTGTTACCACTGTCTTTTATTGCCGCCATCCTCTTCTGTGCACAAGGCGTTATTCAGAATTTCCACGCTTACACGATTGCAACCACCCTGGAGGGCGCAAAACAGGCCATCGCCCAAGGCCCCGTAGCTTCCCAGGAAGCTATCAAAATGCTGGGCACTAACGGCGGCGGCTTTTTTGGCGCGAATTCCGCTCATCCATTCGAAAACCCTACACCGTTTACGAATCTACTCCAAATTGTTCTAATCTTCCTCATTCCCGCGGGATTGACCTACACGTTCGGAGTGATGATTGGAGATCGTAAACAAGGTTGGACTCTTTTCTCAGCCTGCGCGGTGATGTTTTTGGCCGGCGTGCTGGTGTGCTATTGGGCGGAGCAGAAGGGGAACCCGACTCTGATGAAGCTTGGCATCGAGAACCAAGCGACCGCTACTCAGACAGGCGGCAACATGGAAGGAAAAGAAACCCGTTTTGGCATTGCCGCTTCGGCTCTGTTTGCCACCGTGACCACCGATGCAAGCTGTGGCGCCATCAACGGCCAGCATGACAGCTTTACGCCACTCGGTGGTTTGGTACCGCTTTTCAACATCGAAACAGGAGAGGTGATTTTCGGTGGCACTGGCTCCGGCTTATACGGTCTGCTGCTTTATGCCATATTGGCGGTCTTCATCGCGGGTCTGATGGTCGGGCGGACGCCCGAATATGTTGGAAAGAAGATTGAAGGCAAGGAAGTAAAAATGGCGATGTTGGCATTGCTAGCCGCGGCATTCAGCGTTTTAGTATTCACTGCCATTTCGTCGGTTGCACAATTTGCATCTCCAACCAAGAATGCCCAAGGACAGGAGATGTTGCACAGCTACTGGAATCCACCTGGATCGGCGGCTGCGAACGTCGGCAACCCAAACGCACACGGATTCAGTGAAATTCTCTACGCCTATTCAAGCGGAACAGGGAACAACGGCAGCGCCTTCGGAGGATTGAGTCCTAACACTCCCTGGTACAACTTGACCATCGGCTTGGCGATGCTCGCGGGACGATTCCTATTTCTTATTCCTTTGTTGGCCGCCGCGGGGAATTTAGCGGGCAAAAAGAAGATCGCGGAAACTGCCGGAACATTGCCGACACATGGTCCGCTCTTTGTCGGATTTCTAGTTGGAACGATAATTCTGGTGGGCGCATTGACCTTCTTCCCCGCCCTGGCGCTGGGCCCGATTGTCGAACATTACTTGATGACAGACGGCAAACTGTTTTCTCTTATGCTCTTTCCCCTCGCGAGTTAGTCATGGCTACTCTTCAGACACCGCCTCCAACACAGACGCTTCCCTCAAAATTGCCAGAGGGCACATCACATGAAGACCTTACGTCGCTGCTTCCCACGCGATTGGTTCGTTCGCGGCCACTACTTGATCCGGAAATCGTGCGACGAGCCGCCAAAGATTCGTTGCTCAAACTGAACCCGATTACTCTGCTGAAGAATCCCGTCATGTTTGTGGTTGAAGTCGGTGCGGCGCTGGTTACGGTTTTCTTGTTGCGCGACTTGTTTACGGGAATCGTGGGAATCGGCTTTGAAGTTCAAATTGCAATTTGGTTGTGGTTCACGGTAATTTTCGCCAACTTTGCCGAAGCGATGGCTGAGGCACGCGGTAAAGCGCAGGCCGACACGCTGCGCAAGACGAAGACAGATTCGGTGGCGAATCGCCTGTTAAGCAACGGAAAACTTGAAGTTGTCGCGGCTTCGAAACTGCGCGCCGGGGATATTGTCATCGCAAAAGCAGGAGAGCTGATACCGGGAGACGGCGAAGTTATCGAAGGCATCGCGACTGTAGATGAGTCGGTCATTACAGGCGAAAGCGCGCCTGTGATCCGTGAATCCGGAGGTGACCGAAGTGCGGTAACGGGCGGTACGCGCGTTCTCTCAGATCAGGTCAAGATCAAGATCATTTCGAACCCAGGCGAGACATTTCTTGACCGAATGATTGCGTTGGTGGAAGGTGCTGAGCGGCAGAAAACGCCAAATGAGATCGCTCTGAACATCCTGATCGCAGGCCTGACCATTATCTTTCTATTGGCCGTCGCGACCTTGCATCCATACGCCGTTTACGCTGTATCATCTGCTCGCGCGGGAACCGTCCCGACAATTGCGGTGCTGGTGTCTTTGTTAGTTTGCCTGATTCCTACGACGATCGGCGGATTGCTTTCTGCCATAGGAATCGCAGGAATGGATAGGGTTATGCAACATAACGTCTTAGCGATGAGCGGCAAAGCCGTGGAGGCGTCGGGCGACGTGAATACCCTTCTACTTGACAAGACAGGGACGATTACATTGGGCAATCGACAAGCCGTCGAATTCATCACCTTCCCTGGCGTTACTCAAGAAGAGTTGGCAGATGCAGCGCAACTGTCGAGCTTGGCGGACGAAACTCCTGAGGGGCGCTCGATCGTCGTGCTGGCCAAAGAAAAATATGGGCTGCGAGGACGGGATGTAGCCGAGCATGAGGCGCATTTCATTCCATTCTCCGCCTACACAAGAATGAGCGGAGTCGACATTGACGGCCGCATTCTTCGCAAAGGCGCGAGCACCGCGATTGAAAAATTTGTAACCGAATGCGGCGGCAAAGTGCCCTCGATCTTTCAAGAAACCTCAGATCGCATCGCACGCAATGGAGGAACGCCGCTTGCCGTCGCCGATGGGGCGCGCGCATTGGGCGTCATTCACCTCAAGGACATTGTTAAAGGCGGAATGAAGGAGCGCATCGGGCAGCTTCGGAAAATGGGAATCCGGTCGGTCATGATTACAGGCGACAATCCACTGACAGCCGCCGCCATTGCGGCTGAAGCCGGCGTGGACGATTTTCTGGCGCAGGCGACGCCCGCCGACAAGCTCGATTACATCAAGTGTGAACAGCGCGAAGGCCGGTTGGTTGCCATGACTGGCGATGGCACGAACGATGCACCGGCTCTAGCACAAGCGGATGTCGGATTGGCAATGAATTCCGGCACGATGGCAGCCAAAGAAGCGGGCAACATGGTGGATTTGGATAGTAACCCTACGAAGCTAATTGAGGTGGTCGCTATCGGCAAACAGTTGCTCATCACCAGGGGTGCGCTGACGACCTTTTCTATCGCGAATGACGTCGCAAAGTATTTCGCAATTATTCCAGCGATGTTTATAGCAACTTATCCGGCATTGGGGCAGCTCAATATCATGCGATTACACACACCGCAGAGTGCAGTGCTGGCGGCAGTAATCTTCAACGCGCTAATTATCATCGCGTTGGTTCCCTTGGCGCTACGAGGCGTGAAATACCGTCCCGCCGACGCGGCAGCACTATTAAGACGCAACTGCCTCATCTATGGAATCGGGGGCCTCATTGTACCGTTTCCAGGTATTTGGTTATTAGATCAATTACTGATCTTCTTGCATCTCGCGTAGGCAAAGGAGAAGTTAAATGCTCAAACAGCTAATGCCTGCTTTGAAAATGACGATTGTGATAACAGTCCTGACAGGTCTGATTTATCCCGCAGCAGTTACTGGCGTCTGTCAACTTGCTTTTAAAAGCAAAGCGGACGGCAGCTTGTTTGCAAAGAACGGTCGAGTAGAAGGCTCTTTCCTCATTGGACAAAATTTTAGCCGGCCCGAATACTTCCATCCGCGGCCGTCGGCCGCCGGCCCTCATGGCTATGATCCAACCGCATCCGGCAGTTCCAATTTAGGTCCAACGAATCAGAGGCTGTACGACCGCATACGCGCGTCGGCAGAGCAGTTCCGCAAAGAGAATCCAAAATACGTTGGATCCATTCCGGCCGACGCACTGACGGTGTCAGGCAGCGGCCTCGATCCCGACATAAGCCCCGCCAACGCGGCGGCTCAGACCGCTCGCGTCGCAGAAGCACGGGGGGCGACGGTAACTCAGATCCAGGATTTAATCGCTTCCATAACAGAAGAGCGCGGTTTCGGGTTCCTCGGCGAACCGCGGGTCAATGTTGTGAAACTGAACATGGCATTGGACCGCCAATTCCCAAAGCATTAAATCTTCAGTTCCTAACGGTCGACACCATGTCTGTATTCATATCGTTCACCCGCAGTGCGCGCGCACTCCTTGTCATTGCTCTGCTGCACGGACCAGCGTTAATAGGGCAAACTCAAACGCCAGACGCAAATCGCGATCAAGTGCTTCTGGATCGAATTGATCGGCTCGAAAAGCGAATCACTGAATTGCAAGTAAGGCTTGATGAAGTAACAAAGCCGTCTCCCAAGGCTGGAGAGTCTTCTAGCTTTGATCGCTCGCCTTCTCCGACCGATCCATCACTTGCGCGCGACTCGGGCCAACAGCAAAAGGTGCCGGCCAATCAAGCGATCGGCGAAAAGGTAGAAGCAATCGAGCCATTTACGTTTGCGGATTTCACTTGGTTGACCGGCAACTCCCGCACAACCGAATCGCCCCTCGAAACGAAAGTATTCACCGGCGAAGTCCGTATCGACACGGACTACGTTTACGATTTCAATCATCCGGCGGACCACAGTATTGGAGGGTCAAGCGAAATTTTTCGCTCGGGAGAAGTCCAACTCACTCAGTTTGGTATTGGGGGGGACTTTCACTGGAACAACGTGCGCGGTAGGCTGATGACTCAGTTCGGCATGTATTCAGAAACCACACCGCGTAACGACGCCAGTCCCGCGCGTGGACAGTGGGATCTCGCTACGGCTTATCGATACATCTCGGAGGCGTACGGGGGCTATCATTTCAACAAATTGAACGGCATCAATGTGGACGCGGGAATATTTATGTCTTATGTCGGATTGTTCAGCTACTACCAGTTCGACAATTGGGCATATCAACCTTCTTACGTTTCATCAAATACGCCTTGGTTTTTCAACGGCGTTCGGGTTCAAATATTTCCAACCGAGAAATTGAAAATTGAACCGTGGTTTGTAAATGGTTGGCAATCGTATGGCACATTCAACAAGGCTCCAGGATTCGGATTGCAAGTTCTTTATCGGCCCAACGGGTGGCTCTCGATATTGGGTAACCAATACACCGGCACAGACACTTTAGGGATTCCCGGGCGCCGGCGTGTTCACACGGATGATAGCGTGCAGGTCAAGTATTACGACGCTCCCGGCCGATTTCTGGATAAGGCAGCGATGACGTTGACCATCGATGCCGGCTGTGAATTTGGAACTCGAAGCGGCGTTAGCTGCACAGGCGCTCCCGGCAAACCGGCGCAATACTTCCTTGGATTCATGTCTTATCAGCGGCTCTGGTTCCACCATGATTTGTACGCCATTACATTGGGTGGCGGCGCGATCGACAATCCGGGCCGTTATCTTGTCTTACTACCGCCAATTAATGGCGCAACCGCAATTAGTGGATCGCCGTATTTCACAGAGAATCCAGGAGACCAATTCAAAGCGTGGGATACGTCTGTGACCTTCGACTGGATGCCAAAACAATTCATCACGTGGCGGTTTGAATATAACCATCGGGCGTCGAACGTTCCTTACTTTACAGGACCGGGTGGAATAACGCCGCCGGGAGGAAATACCGGAACACCGAGCCTGACAGTTTCCGGGTGGTCACCAGATCTGCGCAAATGGGAGAATCGCTTCACGATTGCCATTTTGGTGAAGCTCTAGCTGCTCAGTTCGTGGCTTGTCAATGCAACGATGGTGGGATCGAAAGATCGACTCCGTTGTCGGTCAACCCAAGGAGTCCCATTATGCACAGACAGCTTTTCAGTGGAATGGTGTCTTTGCTCTTGCTACCTGCTCTTATCATTGCCCAGGAGCCAGAGACGCCTGCATGCCAACCGGTTGACAGTAACGTTGAACTCAAGCAACAGCTCACTGAACTTCGTGCGCTGGTGGAGAAGCTCCAAGCGCGCGTCGATGGGCTCGAGAAGATCTTGCGTGCATCGCCCCAAACATCAACAAGCGATGCGGCGCAGAGCCAGAGCGACCGGGTAGCTGGAGCCCCGGCGGTCACACAATTGGGCTCTGAAGGGCAAACGGGAGGTTCAACGACTGCGTCAACAACCAACGTTGTGCCCCCCGGAACCACGATTAATTTTTTCCTGGATGCCTATTATGGCTACAACTTCAATCAACCGATTGGTCGCGTGAATCTCCTCCGCGCTTATGATGTTTCTAGCAACGCATTCAGCATCAACCAAACAGGTGTCGTCTTTGAGAACGCCGCAGACCCGGAGCACGGTAAACGATTGGGATTGCGTTTGGATTTTCAATATGGACAGGCAACTCAGTCAAGTCAGGGAAACTCGGCGAATGAGCCGCGACCGGATATTTACCGGAATATTTTTCAGGCGTATGGGACGTACGTTGCACCCATCGGAAACGGACTGACGATTGATATCGGAAAATTCGCCACTTCGCTGGGCTACGAAAATAATTACACAAAAGACCAGATCAACTATTCGCGCTCTTTCTGGTTCACGTTCTTGCCGTTCTATCACCTAGGGCTGCGCGCGAACTATAAATTCAACGATAAATTTGCCCTCAATTATTGGATCGTGAACGGCACCAACCAAAGTGAGCCGTTCAACGGCTTCAAAGATGAACTTTTTGGCGGCGCGGTCACACCAACCAAGAACATCAGTTGGAACATCCAATACTATCTTGGCCAAGAGCATCCCGACGTAATGTATTTCCCGAATGGCGGTGCTCCTTCGGGTGCGCCAACTCTACAAGGCGTACCGTTCGAGCCGATATCGAATCCACCTGGCGGCAAACTGCACATCTTCGATACATACTTAAGTTGGCAGATGACGCCTAAGTGGACGTTCGCGATCGAAGCGGACGATGTCATCGAGCGCCTATATTCCAATTCAGCACCGGCGCACACGGATGGAGGAGCGGTTTACTTGAAATATCAGGTCAACCCCAAGTTTTATGTGGGCGCGCGGGCCGAGTACCTTTCCGATCACGGGAAATCGTTTACCGGAGTGGCCCAAGCGCTGAAGGAGAATACAGTGACGCTGGCGTACCGGTTCAACGAAGGCTTTCAGGTGATGGGTGAGTGGCGGCGCGATTTTTCCAACCAGCCGTATTTCTATACCAACTTGTTAGGCGTGTTGAGAGGAGAACAGAATACCGCTACGCTCGGATTCTTGTGGTGGTTCGGCGGAAAACAAGGTACGTGGTGACGAGTAGTTACGGATTCAAAACAAAACGATACCCGACGCGAAGCTCGGTAAGGAGGTGACGTGGATTGCCCGGTTCGCGCTCAATCTTTTTTCGTATTTGATTCACAAATACATGAAGATATTCGATTTCATCGCTGTAATCCGGTCCCCAAACTGCCTGTAGTAACTTGGTGTGCGGAATCGTTAAGCCAGGATGCGTCGCAAAGTAGTAGAGCAGGTCGAATTCTTTGGGAGTAAACCGGATATCTTTGCCATCTACTGAAATGTGCCTCGTCGCCAGATTGATTTCGATATCGTCAAAACGAATCGTCTTTTGCTCGCCGAGTGAAGAAAATGGAATTCGACGCAAGTTAGAGCGAACACGAGCTAACAGCTCCGGCATACTGAACGGCTTTGTCACGTAATCGTCGGCACCGGCGTCCAAAGCATCCACTTTGTCTACTTCGGCATCACGAACGGTCAGCATGATGATTGCGATATCTGAATTACGCCGTATCTCGCGGCACGCCTCCACCCCATTTACTCCGGGCATATTCATATCGAGCAATACGAGATCGAAGCGATCCTGCCGCAGTTTTATGAAGCCGTCTTCCGCGGATTTCGCATCGTCCACTACATATTCGTGCGAGGCAAGTGCGGTCTTCAAAACGCGACGAATTTGCGGTTCATCGTCAATCACCAAAATCTTCCCACTCATGCGACAGTCTGGACAGCTTGATGTGAAGCGCGTTCCTTGGACAGAATAGTTGGAAGCACAAAAAATAACTGGACCCCCTGGCCAAGTTCGCTTTTCAACCAAATTCGACCGCCATGCGATTCAATAATTTCCCGAGCGATTGCCAATCCCATTCCGGTTCCAGGAATACGCGTCCGTACGTCACGCCCGCGGTAGAATTTTTCAAAAACCATAGTCCGTTCAGATTCCGAAATACCCGGTCCTTCGTTGGAGATTTGAATGAGAATTGCGTCGTCGTGCCTGTTTGCAGCGATCTCAATCGTGGAAGAAGCCGGCGAATACTTTAAGGCGTTATTTATTGTCTGGCGCAACGCCAATTCGACCAACTTGTAATCGATAGAGAGTAAGGGCAGCTCCGGCTCGATTCTAACGTCGATAATTCTTCCTTCGGCGAGTCTGCGCAGTTGTTCGACTGCTGAGTAGATCAACGTTTCGATCGCACACGATTCCTGGCGCAGTTTGACTCCACCGGAGCCAAGCCGCGCTATTTCGATCGCTTCGCTAACGAGGCTGTTTAGGCGATCTGTCTCCTCATCGACAACGGTCGCCAACTCCCTTTCGGCGTCATTTAGGCTATCGTGCGAAAGCATGGTGGTTGCGGCGGCCTTGATCGATGTCAGAGGAGTTTTGAATTCGTGAGCTAATGCATCGAGGAGAGTGGCTTTCAGTTGCTCATTCTGCTGGGTGGCCTCTGCCCGAGCCGCGATTTCCTGGGCCCTTGCCCGTTCAAAGACAATTGCGACTAATTGCGCAATGGCTTTCAGCGCAATCTCCGAAACTGCGCCTTTGATTCCTAGGCTGCCCATTGGCGGCCCACCCAAGCGAATTGGCACAATAAGGCACGCAGTCTCGCCACTCTGCCATCGTGTTCCGGTTTTAGCAGTCTCCCGTAGAACGGCGTCGTTCAAAGGCGATTCCGACGCATAAATTCGATGAATCTGGCCAGATCTTTGATCATAAAGAGCTACATCCGCCAACTGAAAAATCTCTGAAATCTTCCACACTACCTGGTCGGCCAGCGTGCGAGCGGAATCAGGCAGCATCAGAGATCTACTGAATTCGTACAGACGTTGTACTTCCCGCTCCCGCATTGCAGCTTCTTCCGCCTTTTTTCGCGCGCTCGAAGAAAGGTGACTTGCCGTGATTGCGGTTATTAAAAATACAAAAAGTGCAACCCAGTTTTGAGGATCGATAATAGTCAACGTGCCGACAGGTGGAAGGAAGAAAAAGTTGTAGGCCAACACCCCGGCCAACGACGCCGTTATTGATTCTTTCAGCCCGACCTTGGTGGCTAAGGCAAGGATTAACAAAAGAAAGGAAAAAGCAGCCGTAGGGCTATTGACATGCAAGCCGCGAAAGTCAATCTCAGCAATGGCTGCGACTGCGGCAATGACGCCAATTATACGGAGAAGAGAGCGTAACAATTCACTGATGCTCTTCGAAGTACATAGTATCCTGTACTGATTCAATCGTTGACTTATGGACAATCGCGATCGTGCGCTGGGAATGGGACGGTCAATTACCCGGCGTGATTTCCTTAACGGCTCCGCGATTAGTATTGGCTCCCTGATGGGGCACTCCCATCTGCTCGGATTGCCAAACGGAATCCAGCAGGATGATCCGCCATATTGTCCACCCGCACTCACAGGTATGCGGGGAAGCCATGAAGGCTCTTTCGAAACAATGCATGCTTTGCGAGATGGAAAATCGCTTTCCCAGTTCGGCCAGCCTGTAGAAACAAACGAAACGTACGATCTCATTATCGTTGGTGCAGGTATCAGCGGTCTTTCAGCAGCATTTTTTTTTCGGGCGCACGCAGGCCCTGGAACTCGGATACTCATCCTCGACAATCATGACGACTTTGGTGGTCATGCGAAAAGAAACGAATTTCGAACGTCCGGAAGGCTTCTCCTTGCCAATGGTGGAACTTATGCGATCGAGTCGCCGACGCCCTATAGCCGGCAAGCTCGCCGTTTGATGGATCAGCTTGGTGTACGCCCCGTGGCGCTTGAGAAAAAGTGTGCTCGCACCCCCTATGAAAGGCTAGGCGCTGGCTTCTTCTTCGATAAGGAAACCTTCGGAACGGACAAATTAGTCGTGGGCCTGCCAGAGAAGGATTCAGAAGAGAAGTCGATGCCACACGCTGGCACCTGGAAACGGTTTCTAAGCCGAGCGCCACTGTCTGTTTCGACGAAACAAGACATCGCAAGGCTTGAAGAAGACCTGATCGATTACCTTCCGGGTCTCACACAAACAGAGAAAAAACGGCGGCTCGCAAAAGTAAGTTACGGCGCCTTTCTTTCGCAGCATGCAAATGCTGGCAAGGAAACGATTGCGTTCTATCAGACGCGCACACACGATCTCTACGGTGTAGGTATTGATGCGGTCAATGCCCTCGATTGTTGGGCATACGGATTTCCTGGGTTCGGAGGGATGAAACTAGAGCGCGTTTTATCTCCGGGTTTGGGTTTTACAGCGCGGGGTGAAATCACCAAGCGTGAACCGTACTTTTTCCATTACCCAGACGGCAACGCTTCTATCGCTCGATTGTTGGTCCGCGCGCTAATACCTGACTCTATTACCGGCCATACCGCCGAAGACATCGTTATGGCCAAAGCCGACTATCATGCGCTCGACCGCCCGTCGTCTCACGTGCGTATCCGCTTAAACAGCACGGCCGTTCGCGTCCAACATATTGGACCGGTTGGCCCCAAAAGCGATGTCGATGTCGAATACATCAGGAACAACGTTTTGTACCGGACTCGCGCGAAGTCGGTCGTCATGGCCTGCTGGAACATGGTTATTCCTTATTTGTGTCCGGAACTGCCATCGGAGCAAAAAGCCGCCCTCGCCTATGGCGCAAAGGTGCCTCTGGTGTATACGGTGGTGGCGCTTCGAAATTGGCTTTGTTTCGAAAAACTTGGGATTTGGCGTGTCGAAGCTCCGGGCATGTACCACAGTGAACTAAATTTGGACGATGGCGTCGATATAGGCGGATATCAATCGGCGAGAACATCAGATCAGCCCGTTTTGTTACGCATGCTTCGAACGCCCTGTAAGGCGGGCTTTTCCGAGCGAGAGCAGCATCGGATTGGCCGGTACGACTTGCTCACCACAACTTTCGGAACCTTCGAACGTCGGATCCGCGACCAGTTGGCGCGGACTCTTGAAAGCGGAGGTTTTGATGCCGCCGTCGATATCGAGGGGATCACGGTGAATCGCTGGCCGCACGGTTACGCATACGAGTACAATTCATTGTTCGATCCAGATTGGCCCGTGGGACAGCGGCCGTGCGATATTGCGCGGCAGCGGTTCGGCAGAATCACCATAGCCAATTCCGATGCTGCTGCGGCCGCCTATACAGATCAGGCAATAGATCAGGCGTACCGAGCCGTTCAAGAGCTTCTCGCCTTATAATTTCTTGGTCACCGAAAATAAGAATGGAAGGAAGCACAGTCATTGGCGACACGGCAGACTCGCCCACTCAAGCAAAAGTACGCCGGCGCATCTTTATCAGTTATGGTCATGACGAAAATGCGGTTCTGGCCGAGCGCATTAAGAATGATCTAGAGGAGCGTGGTCACGAGGTCTGGTTTGACAAAGAGAGTTTGAAACCAGGCGTCAATTGGGACGCTCACATAGAAAAGGGTTTGAACTGGGTTGCTGAGGACCCTGCGCGGGGCCGTGTGGTGTTGGTGATTACGCCTCATGCCGTTGGGCGTCCAGACGGATATTGTCTAAATGAAGTCGCGCTTGCCTTAGATCTCAAGCTGCGCGTTTTTCCCGTCGTTGTCGTGTGGTGCCGGCCACCGCTCTCCATTTACCGTATTCAGCGGCTCGACATGCGAGATTGTGTACCACTTCAACAGAATCTGGAGCATTACGGCAAAAAATTTCAGCTACTGGCTGACGCCCTCGAAAGCGAGGGCGAGCTTCCCAAGTTTGACGATATAGAACCAGAGTTGGTTCGGCATCTTCAGCCGCTTGATTACAGTGCCGACATCCGGCTCCACTCTTCCCGCTTCATCGGCCGGGCGTGGGTTTTTGACGCTATTGATAAATGGCTACGAAAGCCGAATGCGTCGCGAGTGTTCTGCATCACTGGCTGGGCAGGCACAGGCAAATCGGCAGTCGCAGCTTATCTGTGCGCCAAACGACCCGAAATTGTGGCTTTTCACATCTGCGTTCATGGCCACACACATAAGGCGGACCCACGCCGGTGCATCACTTCCATCGCATATCAACTGACAACGCAGTTTCCGCTCTATCGTGAAAGGCTCGGCGCCGCCGATTGGGATTCCCTGAAAGACGCAAACACCCTGACTCTTTTCGATGAGTTGATTGTCAGACAGTTGGGGACTGATTTCTCGAAGCCCGGCCAGACATGCCTGATTGTGATCGACGCCCTGGACGAGGCAACGCAAGGCGATCTCAATGAGCTGGTTACTTTCATTGCCGCGCATTTTAAGCGAGCACCGGAGTGGCTGCGATTGATCATTACCGCTCGTCCGGTTCCGCAGGTAGTCGGAGCCCTTCCTGAGTTTGATTCCTTTGTTTTAGATACCGAACGACCGGAAAACCTGAAAGATATTCGGGAATATGCTCAAAGAGAACTGGCCGAGTTGATCGCAGATGATGACGCGCGGGCCAGAGCGGCTACAGCCATTGTCTCTCGCAGCGAGGGGCTTTTCTTATATGCGTACTGGGTCTGCGAGGAGTTAAAACAGGGCCGCTTGCCTATCGACGAGCCCGAAAATTTTCCTCTGGGACTGAGGGGCGCATATCGGCAGTTCTTCGAGCGTCAATTCGCTGGCGGCGACACATATGGAGCAATTCGACCCAAGCTGGCGGTGATCGCCGCAGGCTATGACGCTCTCCCAAAAGAAGTTCTTAACGAGACATTTCAACTGGATGAAATATCAGCTAAACGCATATTCGATCCGCTTCGGCCGCTGTTCCCATGCGTCGACGGACGATATCGACCCTTTCACAGATCGATTTTGGATTGGCTTGGAGATACGGGCGATAACGGAGCGGGTGTTTTTTGTGTCGATGTCGCTCAAGGGCATCGACAACTTGCTGCATATTGCTGGAACAAGTGTGCGGAGCGAATTAAGCGCTCCGGGCGATTGAGAGATCAATACCAGACGTACGCTTTTCAGCATGGAGTTCGGCATCTCATAGAAGCCAGGCGATTCGCAGAAGCGGTGGATCTTCTTTATTACTTGTTTGGTCATTCCGACGAATTCAGTCCGGACGAGCGTGCGGATCTAAATCAGATGGCAAAGCTACTGACCATCGCTCTAGGTGAAGGCGGGGATGAGGTTCCCAATCCGGAGAAGATCTCCGCGGCGAAGTTGTCGGAGATTTTGCAAGGACTCTACATGAGTCAGCCGCTTAAGGGCGGTATTCGTCTGCTGGTTAAATACCACACTGAACAGTGGCCAACTATTCTGGAAAAGTTTCTAAGCACGGACGATTACGTCCTGCGGCACACAATCGCTGAAGTGCTAGCCAATGACTACTTGGAAACAGGCGAGCGGCTTGAAAGCATATACGGTCTGCTGGATAACCCGGATCTAAATCATCAGGAACTTGGTGTATATGCTCTCCAGGAAGTTTATGCTGGCGAGCCGGATGTCATTCAATCCAAGTACCTGAATCGGCTTGGGGATGGCGAGATTTATTCGTTTCGATCCGCACTGGGCGATCTGCTTCTCGGATTAGCTCTTCAAGATGTGGGAGGCGACAACTTCCGACGGTTGGATGTGATGAACCAGGTAAACCGCTCGACGATCTTCTGGAATCCTATTTGGGATTTCAATCGAATGGATATTGCCTGGCTGAAGGCAATCGACTATTTCGCCAGGAAGCAAACACTTCCCCCAGATGCGCCGAAAGATGTAACTCAGGCGTGCCGCAGTTTGGCTCAAACCGAAAAACTGCGACAAGAATTGCTATTACAGACCAAGGGCTTGCCGGATGAAATTCGCCATGTGTTGAAGTCGTATTACCGGCTCGGAATCCGTCCAGAAACAATTCCGGAGAATCCTTCGGTTGTGCGCGGGATACCCGGGCTCGAACGCGTATTTGAGGTGCTTTTTGCCCATCCGCTTTGGCTCATTACGGAGACGGCCGCGTCGCTGCTTGCCTCACTCGTTGACGAAGATCCACTTACGAGCCACTACATCATCAATCTATTCGAACATGATCTATGGCGCGTGCAGTACGGCGCTGCGGAAGCGGCGTTCCTGGCGCGTTTTCGGAATAAGAATGAGCTTTTTCGGCAAGCGATAAACAGCTTCTATCGACATCCGGAACCGCTACTGCACGGTAACTGTGCTGAAAATCTAGCCGCCTGGATCCTCGATAGCATACCGTCGAAACGACGAGAGTTGATGCTGGAGTTCGAGCAGCCGTTCACTCACTGGCTTTGTAACGAAGATGAGGACGCTTGGGTTCTCGATCACCTGTATCGTCTGTTCCACCGACTTTCTATAGAAGGCATGGAAGCCGACTGTGCGGGCTTGGCAAACGACAACGTCTCATCGCTGTTGGCCGGCGAACCGAAATGGTACACCGTTGATCGGCAGACGTTCTTACGTCGAATCGAACGACAAAAACGAGCCCAAACCAACAAGAGCCGGTCGGCCACTTTAAGTTGAGGCATGATTCAGCCCGGTATATCGGATGAGTGAATCGAATTTAATGGCGATTCTGATTGAAAATTTCGAAAAATAGCAATGTACAGCTTGGCGATCGCTGTGCGTTCAATCAAGAAACTCAATAGAGATGTGAAGACAATGCTAAGGAAAACGATTCCATAAGTGACAGCCTGCAGAATATCGCCTCCCGGTAAGTGCTGCTCAAGGGGAATGGAAGCCAAGACAACTGCGGCGAGCCCTTTAGGACTCATAACAGCAACCAGAGCCGCATCGAGCTTGGGCGTGGTGCGACTCAAAGCCATCCATGCAGAAGGTATTCGCAGTACGAAAATAATTGCGGTCAATGCAATCGCAACATAAGCGAGCCAAGGCTCAGTTAGCCGGATGGAGACGCCGACGTACACGAAGAAAAAAGTTTTGAGCAGGAAAACGACTTCACCCAAAAAGACTCGTTCGGTTTCGTTTAAAGTAATTGGCTCGTCCGGGAGATAGCGACGCATCCACTCAGTGCCGTGAAACACTTCCATATTTCCGAGCACTGCACCGAACACAGCGGCAGCAACGTAGCCACTAAAGCCGAGCAACTCCACAACGCCAAACAACACGAAGACAAATGCCGGAGTGGTGAAAATCGAGTTTTCGAGGCCGCGAATCCGCCGCAACAATGCGGACCATGCAAATGCACTTAAGGCCCCGATAATTCCGGCCAGAACCAGCGTCGCAATGAGTTGTCCGATCATCTGGGTTATGCGAAGCTTGCCGAGGCGAAAGCTCTCGATGAATCCAAATGTCACGACGATGCTCAACACGTCGCTAACCGCCGATTCAAGGAAAAGAATGGTTTTGGTGGATTGCTGTAGAGGAAGCTTTTTTGTTAGAGGAACAATAACGGCAGGAGAAGTGGATCCAACGATCGCACCGAGCATAAACGTCAGCTTGGGACTCATATTCAGGAAATAATGCGCCGCAACGCCCACCGAAATTGCCGTAAGGCAGAATGTGATCAACGTTAGCGCGAATGTGGTGCGTATGGAGCCGCGGAGAACATCCAAATCGAGACTCAGACCGGCCTCGAAGAGAATGATAATGAGGGTTACGGTTGCAAACACCGGACCAACGGAGCCAAAGTTCTCCGGCCTCACCAGGTGAAAGATCGGGCCCAAGAACAGCCCAATGACTGTCAGAAGAAGAACGTCAGGTACGCGAGTTCGGCTGAACAGCCCTGTGAAGGCATGCGCGACAAATACGAGCGCGCCCACTACCAGAATGTTTGTCGCGACAGGCACAGCAGAGTAAGCACTATTCTCTTGCACTCGGTGCAAAAGTGCAGGACAAACTAGCTAAATACTGCGTCCGGAAAGCGAGACTATGTCGTCTACCTGCATACACTCTTTGACGACAAAAGGCTCTCCGTATTTCACACCAATGAGATTGCCGTAAAAACGGGCAATTGCCGCAAGACGTTCCTGGACCTCCGTGTGTGGGGGGAACAAATCCGATGCCAGAGACGACTCGCCATATTGCGACCGATAACTCACAAGAGCTTGCATCCGGCGATCGAAGTATTGAGAGATATCGACCACAAAAGAGGGCGCGACATTGGCATAGAGAGAGGAATACAGTATTTTGAACGGGCGATGTGGTGGTGTGTCTTCTTCGAGCCGACGCAATCCGGCCAAAAAACAAGCCTCGTAGCCAATCTCGGATGCACGATAGTGATCGGGATGGCGACCGATCCAGTGCGGCAGAATAACGACGCGCGGCCGTATGCGACGAATGACGCCAGCCAACGTCATGCGAGCTGTCACTGTATTCTCGAGCCTCGCGTCAGGCCAATGAAGATTTTGCCGCCAGGTAAGCCGCAATAATCGGGCCGCGGTTTGTGATTCCTGAATTCGAATTTCAGGTGTGCCGCGGCTGCCCATATCGCCGGCAGTCAGATCCAGAACGCCGGTACGGTAACCGAGCTCCGCGGAATGAATCAGGCTGCCGCCACAGGTTTGTTCGACATCATCGGGATGAGCTGCGATGGCCAGAATATCTAACGGCCGGAGATTCTCAAATGGCTCGTTAGGATCTTTGAAATCGTGCATACGCGTTCAATACGAGTACCGGCGGCGATTTCCCAGAAAAGCTTTGACGATCAAGATACCGGCCAGAAATCCGCCAACATGAGCGAACCACGCAACGCCTCCCTGGTCCGTGAAGCTGCTGAACGAACTTACGCCGCTGATTAATTGGATTGCAAACCAATAAATGAGCATGAATGCAGCCGGGAGTTCAACAGTTGTGATGAACACGATGATGAAGATCAGAGTAACTACTCTGGCGCGGGGATAGAGAATGAGAAACGCACCCATCACCCCTGCAATAGCTCCGCTTGCGCCGATAGTAGGCACTGGACTGCCGAGATTCAGCGCGAGCTGGACGAGTCCGGAAGCAATGCCAGAGACTAGGTAAAAAACGGCAAACTTGGCTGCGCCCAGGGTATCTTCGACATGTGATCCAAAAACCCAGAGGAACCACATATTACCGATCAGGTGAAACCAACCCCCATGTAAAAACATGGACGTGATCAAGGAGAAGGGGCGAAGATGGTCGGGAATCAAAGCATAATGCGCAACCAGCGCGTTCTGCATGTAGCCTGGCTGAATGTCTTTATAGAGAAAGCAAAACACGTTGATCACGATGATCAGGACCGTCATTACCGCCGCCGATTGGCGCCGGAGCAGTGCGCGGAGCGGGATCATCGGATGGCGACGGAACGTTGCAGAGCAGCGGACTGACAGCGTTCCGCAATTTCAGGATTTACGTGACGCTTGGTTTTGCCCTCGGACGCAGAATAGAGCAGAGCGTCTATTTCTGATCTAGTGGGGATATGGCCCCGGGCGCCCACGCCGGTGCAATTCATAGCCGCCGCCGCATTAGAGAAATCCAGAGTTTGCTGAAGTGGCATTCCAGCGAGAACGGCATAACAGAAGGCCCCGTGAAAGACATCACCGGCGCCCGTCGTGTCAGCACACGGAACTTCAAATGCCGCTGAATAAGTCCAAAGGCCCTCGGAAAATGCCAACGCGCCATACTCCCCCAGCGTCATCGCCGCAACCGTAAAGTTATATTCTCGCTGCAGCAGCGGCAACGCGAGAAATGGATCAGTCTCGCCAGTCCATTTGGCAGGCCATCCAGAACCGGCTATGAGATAGTCAACGTGCCGAAGTACCGATTCGAAGCCAGGATAGACGGCATCGACATCAAGCGAAACGGGCACGTCGTTGTCGTGCGCTATGGATGCGGCATATTCCGCCGCTTCGATATCGTATCCGTCGATATGCAAAAGCCGAGCATTCCGCACGTCGTCAGGCCGAATATCGGCTGGCATCAGGCGCAAGCAATCGAAGCGCTGCCAGAGAACGGTCCGCTCGCCCGTCCGTTCGTCGATGATGATGTAAGCGGTTTGATTCGGACATCCTTCGCGCACGATGACTCCGCTTGTATCGACGCCGGTACCCTCAAGGCTTTCCCGCTGAATTTGACCCCGCAGATCGTCGCCGATAGTCCCTACGTACTTGGTACGCAAGCCCAGACGCGCGCAAGAGACCACTGCCGTCGCGACCTGACCGCCGGGACTGAGGAGTTCGCGATCGAAGGCGACCTTGCCGGCGTAGGGAGGAAACTCACGAACTAAAAGAAGAGTATCGGTTGCGTTGAGCCCAATGCCCAACACATCACAGGTCAGACTCAATAGAGCCTACTTTTTGATGGAATCGGGAACTTCGTACAGATAAATCATATGCGTCACGCCGCTGTGACCCAAGCTTTCCCTAGTTTCGATCGCCTTCCAACCGGGAATAGGGTAATCATAGGACACAACGCGAGTGCTAGGCCGCAGATAACGCTCCAGGTTCGGACGAAGTGTATCATTCGCGGTAGTCGCTAGATACAAGGTAACCACATTCGCATCGCTCAGATCGGTGCGCATGAAATCTTGGTGAATGACCTTGACCTGGTTCTGAACCCCAGCCTTTCTTGCGTTCTCAACGGCAGCTCTGGCTAATTGCTCGGAGATCTCAACTCCCACCGCCTTGACTTTATACCGCTTGGCGGCGGCGACAATAATTCGCCCGTCACCGCAGCCGAGATCATAAAGGGTTTCTCCTGGCTTTAGATTGGCCATCTCCAGCATTTTGTCGACTGCATGCTCTGGGGCAACCACATATGGGGCGAGATTATTGCGGAAATCGGAAAGGTTAGGCTGCTGTGCCGTTATGGCCGGTGTGAACAGAAGCGCCGTAGCTAGAATGCCAGTTCCAAGCACCCGCAAGCTCATGACTCATTCTCCCCTAGTCTTCTTAGCTTACCTCGTATGGTGTGGCGCACGCGAACTACTGCACCCCGCCGGCGCTTGCGTTGCCAACAGCGTGTTGACGCTTGGAACGAACAATCCGATTCACCATTTCGGTTGTGGAAAACCAGAGATCGCGCGGCCGAGAAATCGTGTACTCCGTTCCTTTGAACGCTCTGATGGCGTGGCTGATGGAATCCTTCCATGGCACAGCCTGGGGAGTCAGGTTGTAGTTCATGTAGAAAACGGGGCACTCTACATCTCCGATGCGACGTAGGTCGTCTTGGGGTACATCGGTATCGAGCATCGCCTTGGGGCCTGCGAAGATCACGGCATCAGGGTGGGTCGTGGTACCAACTTCCTTTTGAATAAGATCTTCTAGAAAGTCCGTTTCGCTATGTTTTTGCCCTAATTTACTGACATTTACGGTCCCTAGCTTGACGGTATTGAGCGCCTTGCCTAATGCCGGGAAATCGATGTTGTCCGCTGTCTGCTGGCGGTATACGATCCTTCCCTCTTCCATGTTGAACGCTACAAGGGCTATATGCGCAACATGGGGATCACGTTCAATAGCTTTTAGGATGCTGACCAGCGCTTCGGTATCCGTCCGTTGAAGAGCGGGCGAGTTCGAATTCTGCGGCGCAAAATTCACCAACAGCTTTACGTTCAGCCCATCCGCACCGCTGCCGTTTGGTGGCCGGACAATGGAATCGTTGACAAATGGCTGCGCGAGCGATTGAAGAACCTGGTTGGCATCGATAAACAGAGACATGGGCTTGTCTTTTGGCGAAAGCGCAGCTTCGGTCGTCCAGGTGCTTGAACATATGCGCTCGGACTGGTCGCGCATAAGCCAATCTACGTGGTACTTCCCTTCCCCAATATCTACGGTTCCGTCGAGTATGGCGTCGCCCTTGGCATCATCGTCTACAGGCGGTACTCGGAAGTGCTGGACGAAATAGGCGGCATGATTGCGATCCTCTTCAGGCGCTACGCGGAAAATTATGCTGAGCGTCTCACCCTCACCGGCTAGTTCACGTAAAGGAAGGGTTACATCATAGCCGCTGTGGAAACGCAGATCAAAGCCAAGATCCGATTTGCGCGGAGTAACCGTACAAGGAAGGTCTTTTCGGGTTTCATCGGACTCAAGAACCACAATGTCCGATGGCATTGGGTGAACTAGCTGGCCAGCCTCAGCGGGCTGCAACATGACTTGCGCTCGGACCGGCCCTGACATACCGCAAAACAGTGCCAGCACACCGAGGACGCCACCTCTCCGGATGAGTTCCGAAAGGCGAATTTCCAGTAAGCACGACCTCGAGAACCGCGTTGCCATAATCCCCAAGTGGTACCGCCGGTGAACGAGCGGAGTGCGCCGCCGACTTGCCATATTATGCCGCAAACTTTTCCACTAGAACAGCCCACTGGCTGTCCGGCTTAGCGATTTAGGTACTACGCTTCGTTAAGTCTGATGCCAGGGTGTGTAGTATCGAAACGCAAAATCTCAACGCGCTCGTAATGAATCGGATCAGTATGTTAACGTCGGATGATTATGGCTTCCCGCAGCGTAAACAAAGTCATTTTGGTTGGGAATCTTGGCCGTGATGCAGAAACCAAATTCACGCCCTCCGGAGCCGCTGTCACACGGTTTTCGGTTGCCACTACCAGGAGTTGGAAAGATCAGCAAACGAACGAGTGGAAGGAAGAAACGAATTGGACCAACGTGGTCGTGTGGCGGCAGGAAAATCTGGCGAATTATTTGACTAAGGGTAAGCAGGTTTACGTCGAGGGCAGACTTCAAACCCGGAGCTACGACGACAAGGACGGAAAAAAGGTGTACTCGACGGAAGTAGTCGCCGACGACGTTCTTCTGCTCGGCGGACGCGGGGAAGGTTCTAGTGGATACGAGGGAACTGGGGCACCGCGCGCGCGGGCTGCTGCCGGTGGCCCACGAGGCGGACCGTCTTCCGGCTCTGCTTCAGGCGACGACGATCAGTTTGGTGGCATTACCGACGACGATGTGCCGTTTTAGGCATTTTTTCGTTATCTGCATCGTTGCCTTGGCAACATCATCAACATGTGCCATCGCGACGGCGCAAACGCCATTTCGCTTGGGCGTCGTGGGGTTAGTTCACGGTCACGTTACGGGATTTTTTGGGCAAGCACTGAAAAGACCGGAAGTGCGGGTTGTGGGTATTGCCGAACCGTCCCGCGAACTATTCGATAAATATTCGCGGAAATACGACCTGAGCGACAAACTTTATTTCTCATCCCTGGAGCAAATGCTTTCCGTTGCGCGACCGGACGCAGTGGTTCTGTATACCAATACGTTCGACCACCGCCACGCTGTCGAGATATGTGCAAAAAACCATATCCCAGTCATGATGGAAAAACCGTTGGCTGTGAGTTACGCGGACGCGCTCGCGATGTCCAGTGCGGCAGCAGCAGGCCATATTCATGTGCTCGTTAACTATGAGACGACATGGTATGCGAGTAACAAAGCAGCATATGATCTATTGCGGCAGGGCGATCTTGGTGTGCTCAAGAAACTAGTGTTCCGTGACGGACACCAGGGACCTCGGGAAATTGGTGTCCAGCCTGAGTTCTTCGACTGGTTGACAAATCCGAAGCTGGACGGCGCGGGCGCGCTGTACGACTTTGGCTGCTACGGTGCGGATCTTGCCACGTGGATAATGAACGGTCAGGCACCGAGCAGTGTGACTGCGGTCACACTACAAATCAAACCGGATATTTATCCTCGCGTCGACGACGAGGCCGACGTCGTCTTGACATATCCCAAGGCTGTGGCGATTCTACAACCGTCGTGGAATTGGTCCTACAGCATAAAAGACATGGAAGTCTATGGGACCAATGCATCCACAAAAACAATGTTGCGAGACAAACTGCTGATCACGCGTGAAGGCCATACGGACGGGCAACTCACTTCTACTCAGCCGCTACAGTCGCCCTATGACGATTCGCTGCACTACTTTGCGGCAATTGTCAGAGGCGAGATCAGCGACCCAGAATCGAGCCTCTCGAGCCTAAAAACCAATGTGATCGTAAGCGAGATTCTCGACGCCGCGCGGCAGTCATCACAAAGCGGCAGGACTGTAGTCTTGCCGCTCAAGTAAACATCGGCGGCGCTGAGCGGATGAATCAGTCTTACGATGGGGGAGCATGCGTCTGTCTAGTTGTTCCCTGCTACAACGAGGAGCGGCGTCTCGACATCCGAAGTTTTCGCGATTTTTTGGCCAATCATAAACAAGCTGGAATTCTGTTCGTAGATGATGGCAGCCGTGACGGTACGCAAAAGATTTTAGAGCAAGTTTGCGCAGGTTTGGAGAACCAGTCCGCGGTTCTGAAAAGTGAACAGAATCGCGGTAAAGCCGAGGCGGTCAGGACCGGAGTCGAGTATGCCTTGCAGCGCTTTGAGCCCGAGATTATCGGGTATTGGGATGCCGACTTGGCCACTCCTCTGAGCACTGTCGATCGATTTCTTCGAGTTTTCGCAAGTAATTCGGACGTTCTGATGGTCTTCGGAGCGCGTGTCAAGCTGCTGGGGCGGCGCGTCGAACGGCGTGCCATTAGACACTACTTGGGGCGCGTGTTCGCCACCGTCGTGTCGATGATGTTAAGACTTCCGATCTACGATACGCAATGCGGCGCCAAACTCTTCCGAGTGAATGACCAGCTACGTGCGGCTTTTGCCCAGCCATTTCTTTCCAAATGGGTCTTTGACGTAGAAATTCTGGCGCGCTATCTACGGTTCTTTCAAAAGGATAGGCAAGTGTTAGAACAAACAATCTACGAATATCCCCTGGAACAATGGATCGATGTCGCCGGATCAAAGGTTCATCCGGCCGATTTTCTTAAAGCTTTTCTGGATATTTTGCGTATCAAACGCAAGTACCTATAGCCGCAATCGGAGTGGTGTCAATCGGCCTGTAGCCGGGTCATGATGGAATGGAGAAAGACCTCGCATATCGGGGAATTTCTTCGTCGAACTTAAGTACTTCCAGGCATACAGTCAGAAAGCAAAATGGTCGAAATATCTGTAAGATGAAACTCGCGGAGGCTCTGTCGATTGTTCAAAAGACCTCGGCCGAACTGCCAGAGTTTGGTGTACTCTTGGCATGCGGAATAACGCCGTTACACCTGCAAAATTATTTAGCCGCGCACTTGCAGGCATTGCGGCCTGATCGCAAGGTTCGGATTAGTAGCGGTCTATTTGGCGATCTTGTTGGAACGCTTGATCAAGCCTCTCGCCAGGACCTGCAAGCGGTGGCCTTGGTCGTTGAATGGTCGGACTTGGACCCGCGTTTGGGATATCGTCAATTGGGCGGGTGGGGTCAAATCGAGCTCGCAGATACGGTTGAAGCAGTGGAAGCCATGCTGAACCGGCTGGAAAATGCTGTCGCTTCCGTACCCAAATCCCTGATCCTGGCGGTATCGCTCCCAACTCTCGCGCTACCGCCAGGCTTTCACACGTCTGGATGGCACGCAAGCGCCATGGAGATTGCACTGGAGCGCGCCGTTGCAGATTTTGCAGCCCGAATTGGACGACATTCATCGACGCGTGTTGTGAACCGGCAGAAATTGGATTTGAATTCTATTCCAGCCACGCGTTACGATTTTCGCTCCGACCTAAACACCGGATTTCCCTATACCACTTCCCACGCAGACGTTCTGGGAAGCGCAATGGCAAACTTAATCGCCGGCCCCGTGCCGAAAAAGGGCCTAATTACCGATCTCGACGATACCTTTTGGGCTGGCTTGGTCGGCGAAGTAGGCCACGAAAATATTTCCTGGGACTTGTCATCTCATACTCAGTTGCACGGTCTATATCAGCAGACACTCGGGATGCTGGCGGATCACGGCGTACTCGTCGCTATTGCGAGCAAAAACTCGGCCGAGGTCGTGAATCGCGCATTATCACGCCCTGATCTGGCCATCTCCAAAAAGAAAATTTTTCCCGTTGAAGCGCATTGGGATGCCAAATCCGGTTCGGTATCTCGAATTCTAAAGACATGGAATATCGCTGCCGATAGCGTCGTATTCGTGGATGATAGTCCAATGGAACTCGAAGAGGTGCGTGCCGCCCATCCCGGTATGGAGTGCGTCCTTTTTCCGAAAAACGACTATAGCGCCGGTTTGGCGCTCCTGCATTCACTAAGGGACCTATTCGGTAAACCTGGCCTGTCGGAAGAAGACAACCTCAGGCTAGAGAGTATTCGCGCCGGTCAGGAACTCTCGAAAGCAAACGGTGATCCCACGTCAGTGGAGCACTTTCTCGCGAGGCTAGAGGCGAGAGTGATTCTGGAATATAACTCTTCAACGGACGACAAAAGAGTCCTAGAGCTCGTGAATAAGACGAACCAATTTAATTTAAATGGGGGCCGCTACACGGCTGCAGAGTGGGGCCAAATATCAAAATGGCCCGGCGCCTTCGTCTTAGCCATTTCATATGCCGACAAATTTGGCCCCCTAGGCAAAATCGGCGTACTAGCAGGAAGAGAAGAAGGACGTGCTTTATACGTGAGAACTTGGGTGATGAGTTGCCGCGCATTTTCGCGCCGCATCGAGCATGCCTGTATTTCGGCCCTTTTTCAACGCTTTGGCTCGGAAAATATGTTTTTCGAATTTAAGGCGACCTCGAAAAATGGTCCAATCAGCGATTTTCTAGCTCAGTTTTCGGTAGGTTCGCGTGACGGTCAAGTCGCGATCGAAAAAACCGCATTCGAGACAAAGTGCCCTAAACTTTATCACCAAATTGTGGAGAGAAATGGATAATATCGAACAACGATTAGAGACGATTTTTGCTACCGTATTTCCCGACTTGCCCGCGAATAAAATAAAATCCGCGTCGCACGAGTCTGTCGACACTTGGGATTCGGTGGCTGCGATTACGTTGATGAATCTCATCGAAGAAGAATTTGAAATTGAAATGGATTTCGACGATGTGGCGGAACTAACGTCCTTTTCCAGGATTCACAATTATTTAAAAGGGCGCGTTTCACCCGCGGCCGTCTAGCGTGGCGGGAAAAGAAGGCGATCTATTGCGGCTTCACCACGTTGGATACGTGGTCGCCGATATTGCCGAAATTGTCACTTCTTTCGTTAAGTCTGTTAATGGATTCTGGAGCGGTGTGATATTTCACGATCCAATCCAAAAGGTCAAAGTAACATTCATCGATACGCCCGGGACGACAGTACAGATCGAATTGGTGGCACCCGCGGATGAAGTGTCTCCGGTCCGGACGTTCTTGTCATCCGGCGGCGGATTGCATCATCTCTGTTATGAAGTCACAAACTGTGAACGGGCGCTCGGGGCTATTCGAGATAAGAAAGGAATGATCGTGCGCCGCCCGAAACCGGCCGTGGCTTTCGGAGGTCGCAAGATCGCATGGGCTATAACTGCGGAGAAATTGCTCATTGAATTATTGGAAGTAGGCATCGTCTAATCGCATGCCATCGCAGCTGGTCACGAGCGGCATGAATTTGTTGCGCCACCGCCTTGTAAAGAATACCGCTGCACTCTTCCTAGTTCAGGTCAGTACTTATATCGCGCCATTCTTGGTCGTTCCTTATCTCTCTCGAGTTCTGAGTACCGAACACTATGGATTGATCAATTTTGCGACGTCATTCAACTGGTATTTCATGACGCTGGTCGACTACGGGTTCAACCTAACTGCCACGCGGCGCATTGCCATTCATCGTGACGACCCAGAAAAAATCTCGAAGATTTTTAGCTCGGTGATGGCAGCTAAAACATTGCTTACTGTTCTAGGTTTTCTCGTGATGGCAACTGTCGTTATGGTAACGCCGAAACTTCGTCAGAATTTTCCTCTTTTTTGCTTGGCCTATTTGCAAGTGCTGGGCGACCTGTTGTTTCCCCTCTGGCTCTTTCAGGGATTGCAAAAGATGGAAAATCTCGTCTGGCGCGATCTGGTCAGTAAGCTTATTGCGCTAGCTTTAGTCTTTGCGTTTGTTCACCGGGATTCCGATTACCTGTTGGCTGCTGGTTTCCAATTCGGCTCAACCCTCTTTGCCGGCATTGTCGGAATATGTACGGTTCCCTTCCTGACTTCTGCAAGATGGGTGCTACCAAGCTTTCAAGAAGTATGGACCGCCCTCTGTGAAGGATGGCCGGTGTTTCTTTCGGTCGCTGGAGTTTATCTCACGGATTCCACAAATATCTTGGTTTTGGGGCTGAGAAGCGGCCCAAGCGACGTAGCCTACTACACCGCTTCCGCGAGGCTTGTCGTGGCCGCAAGAAGCCTCATTGGGCCGGTTGTGACGGCAATCTATCCTCACATCAGCCATATGGCGGAGAACGCACGCGAAGACGCCATAGTGGCATTGCGAAAATACTCGTTGGTACTGGTAGCCCCCTTCCTGGCTGGCTCAATTGTTCTATTAGTGGGAGCGTCGCCAATCATCCGGATTGTCTCTTCCGCAAAGTATATTGCGGCGATTCCACTGCTTAGGGTCATGGCTTTCAGTCCCGCCCTGTTGGCTTTACAGCACGTTTTCTCCACTTTTTTTATGTTGGCGTTCGGCTACGAGAAAGATTGGTCGAAAATAATCATGCAGAGCACTGTCCTCAATTTCGTCGTT
>DASREJ010000229.1:0-25174 GCA_035652115.1 Bryobacteraceae bacterium | reverse complement strand
TAGAAATATGGCCAAAGCCTTTCGAGTTGGCAAAATAGACGAGACACAAGCTCATCACCAAGGAGAAGATCGGCCTGTTACGCCAGTTTTTAGTGTAGGTTAGCGAAGTATGTTGATGCCAAAAATCAGGAGCGACGTGGTGGTACCAGTTTGCTTTTCTTTGCATCCAGCTCATCTACACATAAAGATGGCCCTTAACATTCGCAATCGTGAAGCGGAGCGGCTGGCTGAGGAATTAGCTAGCGGTCATTAAAGCACTCCTGATCGCTTGTCCCGGATCAAGCGTGAGAACTCTTGCCGTTCTCTCGTCGATGAACTGGAGGAGATCGCGAAGCATTGTGCAAAAGATCGATACGAAAGGACCTAAATCATTCTGACAATAGACGCTCTGCTGAACGCTAAACCGTACGACTTAGGCCAGCCGTATTTTCCGGGCATGCCGCATTTTCCGACTCATCCTCCCTTTCTCTACAGCTTGACGAAAAAGCACGGCGAGATCTTGTACAAGGACGGAGCCACGTCGGCGGCCGATGCGATCGCAATGGGAACACACGTCGGAACGCATATTGACGCTCTGAGTCATTTCTCATGCAATGGAGTCTGTTACGGAGATCGCGTCGTTCAACAAAGCTATGAGCGCGGCATGACGGAACTCAGCGTAGATACTGTCGCGCCAATCGTACGGCGCGGCGTGCTTCTGGACATTGCGGGCCTTAACGGCGTTTCCATACTGCCCGATGATTTCGAGGTCACTACCGATCATCTGGAGCGGGCTGTACATGCCGAAATCAAGGAAGGCGACATCGTGCTGCTTCGAACCGGATGGGCGCAGTATTTTTCGGACGCAAAACGATATATCAATAACACCATCGCGCCTGGTCCTGGGCTGGAAGCGGCACGCTGGCTTAGCTCCCGAAAAGTGTTCGCAGTGGGAAGCGACACAGTGGCTTTTGAAAAATTGCCCAATCCGGCCATGTCCGTACATATGCATCTGCTTGTCCACTCCGGAATTCACATCATTGAGGTGCTCAATTTTAGAAGAGCTTGCGCGAGACCGGATTTATGAATTCGCTTTGATTGCCGCACCCATGAAAATTCAAGGGGCCACGGGCGCGCCGGTCAGGCCACTGGCGTTTCCGATGAACGCGTGAGCGAATCGCTGGTGTGCGGCGCTCAAGCCAGCCGTGTGCGCAGCATCGTATATGAATGTGGTGGAAACGTGTAACGGAGCGTTTTGTCTTGAGCGGTTGCGGAACGTTGTACGGGCTTTACAGGTGTACTCGAGAAATTATTCTCCGCTTTGATATCCGGACCGTTGACTTCAACCACTTCTACTGTGCCGCTGAATTGCTTATCTTCCACAGCAAATTGGGTTTGAATCGCTTCACTTTGATGACGATTGACAACGTTCAGCACCAGCGAGCCGTTGTCGTAGGCAGCCGAGGTGTCCAGATACGGTATATCGTCGAATCGCCGGCTTTTGTATTTGGGCACATCCACTACAAGCTCAAGAGCTTTGCCCTTTGTGTTGTTGGCGAAAAGCTGGAGCGGGTAATAGATGGTTTGCAGAAAGAGGCCCTTTTCATTGGTGAAAATGGGTGCGATGACATTCACCAGTTGCGCCAGGTTCGCGATTTTGACAATGTGAGCATGGTTCACGAAGGCGTTGAGGAAAGTGGCGACAACGAGGGCATCTTCTAAATTGTAGTGTTCTTCCAAGATGCGGCGTCCTCGTTCCTGACTTCCACGCGCGCGATACCACACGTTCCACTCATCCCATGCGATATAGATTTGGCGATTCGGTACACCTGATAGCGCCGCATCGATAATTCCACCGGCAGTTTGGAGACGCGAGCTTAGTTCCATGGAGCTTGCGACGAAATCGCCATAATCGTTCTGCGGATTGCCGACGTACATATGAAGGGAAAGGTAGTCCGCATGATGCTTCAGATATTCGAGCACCGTTCGATTCCAGCCGGTCCAGTCACTACCCGGTCCAAAATTTGAGGAGCCGGCCGCAATCAGTTTTATGTTGGGGTCGGTCCACTTCATCAGCTTTGCCGCCTCAAGCGCGAATTTTCCGTAGTCTTCAGCGCTACGATGCCCCATTTGCCAGGGCCCATCCATTTCATTGCCAAGCCCCCAATACTTAACTTTCCACGGATCGCGGCGGCCATTTTGCTTGCGCAGCCGTGTGGTCGCGGTGTCTTCGCCGGAATTGCAGTATTCCACCCACTGCTGCGCTTCGTCCCAGGTGCCGGTACCCAGATTTGCGCAGATATAAGGCTCAGCGCCAAGCAGTTCGATGTAGTCGAGAAACTCGTGAGTGCCGAAACGATTGCTCTCCACGGTGCCCCACGCCATTTCCAAGCGTGCAGGCCGCTGGTCGCGCGGACCGATGCCGTCACGCCAGTTGTAGTTAGAGGAGAAGTTTCCGCCGGGCCAGCGCAAGAGCGTGACGTTCAGCTTTCGGGCAGCTTCCAAGACGTCGCGCCGATAGCTCTTCGCATCGGATAGCGGTGAGTTCTCCTCAAACACACCGCCATAAATGCAGCGGCCCAGATGCTCGATGAAATTACCGTAAAGCTTCGGATCGATGTCGCCAATAACGCGCTGACTATCGATCTTTACATTTGCTTGTAAGGCGCCTGATTGCGCCCGCAAGATCCAGGGTGCAACAAGAACCGATTTTGAAAAACTGCGTCGTGACAGCATCAAGCGCTCCTTCCGGTCATCCGGAATGTAACCGTTTTCAGAAACAGTAACATTTGATGATGGTGATTTCAATGGATCGCGGGAGGCTGCAGGCGTTATTAATTTGGCAATCTGAATGAACGGTTAAGGCGCGGTTCAACGAAAAACAGGAATCTGGGCAAATTAGGACGGGGTGCAACAAATTTCTTGCAAGCGCTTGCAAACAACCGTATACTGCCAAACATATAGGTGCGGGAGGTGAATCGCCATGTTGGTGCGGTCCGCTTATTCGGCTGTAGCTCTCTTTGCCACAGTCGCATTCTTCATTCTGCTCTGCCCAACCCGAGCCCAAGCGCAGGAACAAGGCACGATCTCCGGTTTAGTAACAGACGCTTCAGGCTCAGTTGTGCCGGGAGCAAAGGTTAAGGTCACTAACGAATCGACAGGCTTCACACGTGACTTAGAGACCAATCAGTCTGGAAATTACACCGTTCCACAGCTAATCGTCGGCAAATACACAATTGAGATCTCTGCTCATGGGTTCGCCACTTACAAGCAGACCGGCATCCCAATTAATGTAAACGATAACCTGCGTATTGACGCACATCTCGATGTCAGTACGATGGCGCAAACGGTGGAGGTCCAGGCGAATGCCGTGCAGGTGCAAGCCGAGGACGCCACCGTTGGTCAGGTGGTGAATCAGACGCAAGTGGAGAATCTTTCCGTAAACGGCCGCAACTTCACCTCACTTGCGGCTTTGGTGCCCGGAGCGTCTTCCACTCAACCGTCTTTGAACACACCGGTGGGTGTCACCTCCAACACGAGCATCGAATTTAACGGGATGCGCCAGAGCAACAATGTTTGGCGCATGGACGGGCAGGAAAACTATGATCGGGGTTGCGGCGGATGCGTGGTGGTTTTGCCATCTGTAGAAGCGATCAGCGAATTCAGAGTGCAAACAGCGGACGCCGCGGTGAGCACCGGATTTGGCAATGCTGGTCAAGTCAATGTAGCGACAAAGTCGGGTTCGCGCGATTTTCACGGTACGGGTTGGGAATACGTTCGCAACGAAGACCTGGACGCAAAGAATTTTTTTACCAACTTGAACGGCCAGCCCAAACCTCCGCTGAGATTTAACGTTTACGGCTATAACATCAGCGGGCCTGTGTTCATTCCGAAGATCTACCCCAAGAGCAAATCGAGAACGTTCTTCTTTTTTAATGAAGAGTGGCGGAAATTGCGGCAAGCCTCTTTGTTCAACGTTCCGACTCCCAGCGTTGCGGAACGCACGGGCGATTTCAGCGCTCTGCTGCCAAAGACGGTTATCAAAGACCCAACCACTGGCATTCCTTTTCAAAACAACGTCATTCCGGCCAGCAAGCTCAATCCAGATGCGCTGCTGCTGGCCCAACCGAATTTCTTGTTTCCCGTGCCGACAAACGCGAACGGAAACTTTACGCTTTCTTATACTGTGCCGACGAACCTCAGGGAAGAAATCGTCCGTATAGACCACAGCTTCACAGATAAGGAACAGGCCTTCTTCCGATATATCCAGGAAACCAATAACCAGAACTTCACCAATAATCTGTGGTCGAGCAGCAGCTATCCAACAACCACAACACTGCTTGTGAATAAGCCGAAATTGTATTACGGACAGTTAACGTCGACTTTGAGCCCGAGCACGGTAAACGAGGTTTCATTAGGCTATACAGACCAGCCGCTGAATCTGTCGCTCAATGGAAACTATCAGCGGCCTGCCGGACTCGGTATTCAGTTGGTTTATCCTGGCGCGAACACGGCCAATAAAAATCCGAATATCTACTTGCAGCAGACCGGAACGAATTACGATCTCGCGTCCTGGCCTTGGGTGAATGAGCTAGAGACCTGGACCATTCAAGACAATCTGACGATGACTCGCGGAAGTCATACATTCACGTTTGGCGGCATCTGGATGCATTTCAATAAGCAGCAGGATTTGTTCGGGCCTACTCAGGGAGCGTTCACGTTTACCGGCCAATATAGTGGAAATGATTTCGCGGATCTCCTGCTTGGATACCCATACGAATTTCAGCAATTACAACAGCAGACCGAGCCGAATTATTTAAGCCGCAGCGGCGCCGTATGGGCGGATGACAGTTGGAAGGCTTCTTCGCGATTAACCCTCACTCTGGGGCTGCGATGGGATGCATTTCCGCATGCCTATACGGAGAAGAACGATGTGTCGTCGTTCTATGTGAACCTGTATAACCCGGCAAATGCCCCAACGATTGATTCAAATGGACGCATTGTTCCCGGCAGCGGCAATCTGCTGAACGGACTCGGGATTGCCGGTCAAAATGGAATACCGCGCGGACTGGTGCAAAACCACTGGAACATTTTCGAACCTCGCCTGGGCATTGCATGGAGGCCCTTTGGCGACGACACCGTTATACGCGCGGGCGCAGGCATTTACTATGAGCGGGTTCAAGGGAACGACATTTACAATGTGGCGCCTAATCCGCCATTCAGTAATCTGGCGACGATCTTTAACAGCAATAGCGCCAGCACACCACCCGCTCCGCTGTTAAGTAATCCGGGAGGCGGAACGAGTGCGATTCTTCCCGCGGCATTGACCGTCTATGATCCTGCCTATCCAACGGCATCGACTTATCAATATAATTTTGGCGTCCAAAGACGGCTAGCCACAAGCGTTGTTGCCGATGTTTCCTACGTAGGAACAAAGGGCACTCACCTTTCCGACACGCGAAATATTAATCAGCCGTTCCCGGCTGGCGCCGCACAGGTTCTGGCCGGAAAGGCCAATGTGAATCAGGTGAGGCCGTATCTTGGATATGCAGCCATCAATCAATACTTCAACGGCGCAAATTCCAGTTACAATTCATTGCAAGCGAGTCTAAGGACAAACGAATTTCACGGGCTTACTTTACAGGCGTCTTATACCTATTCGCATAGCATTGACGACGTTGATGGTGATGTTCCAGGGAATGCGCATCAAGACGCCTATCGTGCTTACCTTGAGTACGCTAGCAGCGGATATGATCGAAGGCAGATACTTGCGTTGAGCTACGTGTACAACATACCCTCTCCGTCGCAACAAGCCTTCGTCAAAGCTCTCATGGGCAATTGGCAACTATCCGGGATCAGTATCTTCGAAACCGGTACGCCGATCAACATCACATTGCCGGGCGACAACGCGGGGATCGGTGGCGCTCCCTATCGACCAAATCTGGTTGGAGATCCCAACACGGGAAACGGCACGTGGCAGGAGTGGTTCAATCCAGCGGCATTCGCCAGACCGATCGCAGGCGCATTCGGCAACTCGGGCCGGAATGTCGTAACGGGCGCAGGCATTAACAATACGGATGCTTCGCTATTCCGGAGTTTTCCACGTATTCTGAAGGTTGAAAGCAGTGGGCTGCAGTTCCGCGCAGAGTTCTATAACATTTTCAATCACGTCAATTTCAGCAGCTACGGGACCACATTCGGCTCCTCTAACTTTGGGCAGGCGACCGCGGCCAGGGACGCGCGCACGATACAACTGGGTCTGCGCCTGTTCTTTTAGCATCTTTGTTGGGGCGCTTGCCGCATGCGCGCAAGTGCCTCAGCAGAGCCAGCAGACCAAGCAGTCTCAGCAAGCAGAAGCCCGGCTTCAACTTGATCGGGGCCTAGAATTAGTTCGCAAGGGCAAACTAAGCGAGGCCATTGCCCCGTTGCGCAGAGCCGCCGCCGAGCCCACACTAGCCGCGGACGCCCATTTTCTTCTTGGCGTAGATTACTTCGAAAGCAAAGAGTACGCAAAGGCGATAGAAGAACTTAAAGGTCTGGAGAATTCCGATCACAGCGAGCGCGTGCTGTACATGATAGAGGAGAGTAGCCGGCGAACTGGCCGTGTAGGCGAGGCAAAGGCTGCCTTTCACCAACTGCTGACGCGATACCCTGATTCGGCTTGGACGCATTACCTGATGGGCACGGCTTATGAAGATCAACAGGAGTTAGAAAAGGCCATTGGCGAATATAAGCAGGCCCTCCAAAGAGATCCCGAAATTCCAAACGCCAACTTCGCGATAGGCTATCTTTACTGGCGCCAACAGAACACGGAAGAGGCGCGGCAATGGCTTAAAAACGAGACGAGCAAAGGTTGCCACGGTTTAGCAAACTTCTACCTGGGCGAGATTGCCCGAGCAGAACACGACAATAAAACCGCCGAATTTCAATATAGGCGCACGCTCGAATGCGATCCATCGAGCGCGGAAGCACACCTACGATTAGGAACCGTGCTTGGCGATCAGAAGCACTACACGGAGGCGATAACAGAATTGAAGCAAGCTATTCGCCTGCAACCGAACGAATCATCGGCACATTATCATCTCGCGGAGGCGTATAGCCAGATGGGCCGCAAAGCTGACGCGGAAGCGGAATACAACAAAGTGCGTCAGATTCAAGCTGCCAAAGACAACGGCATCGACGTCACGAAGGTAAGCAAGCAGTGAACGGGCAGCGCCTGCTTGAACGGGCGCTTCGTATAGGATGTGTTTGCGCAGCACTCCAATCAATTTGGGCTGCGGACTACGTGGGCGCCCGCTCTTGTGCTCCGTGCCACGGAGCAGAGTATCAAAAACAATCGAAGTCTCATCACGCGCAGTCTTTGCACACGATTGCGGACAGCGTTGTCGGATCGATATTGCTGCGTGATGGAAAATCGCCGGACGGGAAACTGCGCTACCAGCCGGACACGACCGGAATACTCGTTCACGAAGAGGGACTGCCGGAGCGTGCACTTCTTGAATGGGCCTTTGGGGCAGGTGTTCAAGGAAGTACGCCGGTGGGTCATCTGGGCGGCCAATTCTTCGAACATCAGTTTTCGTTTTATTCCCGTATCCACGCGTTAGGACCGACTTTCGGTCATCCCGCGCACCCGGGGACCCCTATTGCCGAAATTGGAATTCTGCAAGACGACAGGACCATATTCAAGTGTTTTAACTGCCACGCAACCGGCGTAAAGCAGGGCGAGAATGGGCCGGATCTGGACAATTTGCTGCCTGGTGTTCAGTGCGAGCGATGCCACGGTCCGGGAAGCGCGCACATCAAAGCCGCTGAACAACACGCTCCAGTTGCTGCCATACGTAACGAGGTTGTAAATCCCGGACGTCTCCAACCGAGAGCGCAGATTGAGATTTGCGGGGAGTGCCACCGTCTACCAACGCCAGATACTGGCGATAGACCCGAAGTAGCCGATCCGGTAAATATCAGGTTTGCGCCAATCGGATTGTTAGCCAGCCGTTGTTTTCGCGAAAGTAAGACGCTTTCGTGCCTGACTTGCCATGATCCGCACGATAACGCGCGCCCCAGGACCGACGCCAGCTATTCCGAAAAATGTCTGGGCTGCCATGAAAACGACCGAGAGCCGATTAAGCTATGCCGTCGCATGCAAAAGCAAGATTGCCTGCCGTGCCACATGAGACAAGCATCGTTGGGGACCTACTTACAATTTACGGATCATCGGATTCACGTATATTGAGGGGCAGGGAACACCCGGGCAGACATTCTACCCTAAGACATTTTAGAAGTATTCAAGATTTCATCGGAGTAGTGGTCAATTGCTGTTAGCTAGAAGCGTAGTGTACGTTGTGATGTGTTTGGGAATTGGAATGTTGATAGGCGATTACCTAAAAAAACGGGAATAACGCAGATTCTGAACACCAGGCCAGCGCCGAACGCTGTCCTTCCATATACTAGTGGTCAACGGCTGAAAGCTTTTTATCCGGAGCACCATTGTAGTGCGGCGGATCAGTTGCGTGTAAACGCCTTGTGTCCACGATAAAAGAAGTTGCCAAACTTGCTGGCGTCTCGATCGGAACGGTTTCTCATTTTCTGAGCGGCAGTGTTCGGGTCAGCGAAGAACTTCGCCATCGCATCGCGGGTGCTATTCAGGTTCTGGATTACCATCCCAATCACGTTGCGCGCAGTCTAAAGACCTCGAAGACGCGCACGATTGGCATGGTGGTCCCTGACTTCGGGATACCGTTTTTCTCCAAGGTGATACGGAGCGCTGAACAGGCAGCGAGGCTACAAGGTTATTCGTTGGTGGCTGTTAGTTCAGAAGACGACGCGCTGCGGGAAGACGAATTGCTGGTACTGCTGCGTTCTCAAAGAGTGGAGGGCATCCTTCTAATAAGCGCTTCGGCCCAGGGATCCGGTTTGCAAATTCGTAAGCTCATCAATTCGGGTATTCCGGTGGTCTGTTTGGATCGGCTTCCGGACAACGTCCAGGTCGATTCCGTGTGTGTTGAAGATCGAGTGGCCGCGGAGATGGGAGTTTCACATCTAATATCGATGGGGCATCGAGATATCGCAATCGTAACCGGTCCACTGACCTTGCGCAATGAACGGGAGCGGCTGCTTGGGTACAAGCAGGCGATGCAACAAGCAGGCCTACGAGTTAGCCGGTCCCTCATGTGGGAAGCCAGTTTTCAGCAAGACCACATCCTTCAGGTCTGCAAGCAAGGTCTGCTCAATCCCTCCAAACGACCTAGCGCTCTCTTCTGTTCAAATGGCGTGATCGGCTTAGCGACTCTAAGAGCGATCGAGGTCTGCAAATTAAGCACGCCGAAGGATATTGCATTCGCGACTTTTGACGAGCTTGTGGAACACGATGTTTTCCACCCAACCATCACGTCAGTGATACAGCCCGCCCATCAGATCGGTAATGGCGCCGCCGAAATTTTGATCGAACGAATCAAATCGCCCGGGACGATTCCTAGACGGGAGATTCGTTTGCCCGCTACGCTGAAGGTCGGCGAGTCGTCAAACTGCTATCGTCCGAAACTCACCAGGGTAGGACGCACCGAACGCAGACCTTAGGCGGTAGTCGCGACCCGCGAAGTCCAAATAATCGCTAGTTGAATAGGATTCGGTCTTTGTGCGACTCGAACTTGGCGAAATCAATACCGGGCGCGGTCCGCAATTCGTCCAGGGACGTAATGGGACCGTGTTTATCTCGCCAAGCGACAAACGCGAGTGCCTGCGAATGCCTGACCGTGAGCGCGGCTTCGATATCGATGGGACGCGCCGAATTTATATGCAGCTTCGGTGGCTCCGCGGCCGGGAAATTTTTCGAAAGGTAGTTGAGGATGGCTTCGAAATCTTCAGGGGGAGCCGTTGCACCCAGAGAGATCATCTTCTCCATGGTTGCCTGCCAGCCAGCGCGATCCTGATGTAAAGAGAGAGCGCGGGCAAGTTCATGGCATTGGCTACAAACCTTGACTGTTGCTTCTTTGCCAGGACCATCCGGCATATTTTGCGGCCACGCGGAAACGGCAAATAGCGCGGCTCCGATAAAGATGCGAATCAGCGACTTAGTCATTTATCTTTGCGTTCCTTACGAAGTTACTAGCGAGGAATTAAGGGGATACCTGGCGCTCGATCCAGGCGCCGAATGCATACAACATTCCGTCATCCGCTCCGAGATAGATCTGACTTCCGCCGCCTGAGAGGCGGCCGTTGTGAGCGGAGGACGTCATTGCCTTACCGCTGTTCCACAATTCTTTACCGGTTGTGCCATCCAACGCATAGATGACCGAGGGAGATCGCCGCGCATTTTTGGTGTCGGCAGGATCGGCGTTCGAGGCGGCGAACACCACGCCATTGATGATCATCGGAACAGAAGGAGAGACTATCTCGCGGGAAGTCCAGCCTGGAATGAGCGACAGAGTGCCGTTCTCATCCTTAACTTGCCAAGCCGCGATAGCGCCTTTGCCTGAGTTTTTGGCAGGCAAGAGTATCCAGCGGCGCGCGCCGGTGTCCATCCAACTTGCCAATGTTATGGATGTCGATTGCTGGCCCGCTTCCGGGTTTGTTTTGGAAATGGGCGTCTGGTGGTCTTCGCCGCCCAAGGATTTGGTGTCGAACAACACCAGTGCGCCTGCATTTGTTGCGGCAACGCCGAGTACTCGCTGGCGATATTGAAAGATGACGGGCGATGAAGCAAACGGCTGGTTTGACTTGAGCTGGTCTTTCACCTCGAGTGTTTTTGGATCGAGGGCAAATAGTTCGCCGCCAACAGTGCTGACGTATACGGTTCTATCCGGACCGAAGGCTGGACCGTCGGTACCAGCTATCTCGCTCGGTGCATCCCACTTGGCTGTGGCACCGGATTTCAGGTCCAGTGACACGACGCTACTGGCTCCGCCGCCGCAAGCGACCGTTGCTGCATAGGCAACGTCATCTACCACGATGAATCCTCGCGCTGACATATTGGCTGGGATGAAGGGCACTGCGGGCTTTGGCTCTTGCCCGTTCGAGACGTACATGGTGTGAAGCATGCCGTCGGCGGTCAGGACTTGGGCTTCAATGGGAGGCCGCGGGGGCCGTGGCGCCGGACCGCCAGAACCGGGAACACCTGGCGCGTTCGCGTCACCACGTGCAGGCGGAACAGGCGCTCCCGAAGGAGAAGCGGCTGCCGGGGGCACGGGTGGTGGATTCGTACCAGCACCTGCCGCGGCGGGTTGCGCGGGCGTTGCTACTGGTGGCGGCCGAAATCCGTAACGGCCGGCTTCGGCCAACGTGACGGCTCCGGCTTCCGGTTCTCCAACGCCGCTATGAGCAGGACCACCTCTGCCAAATCCAAAGCCGACGCTCGGACTTGGAAATGCCGCTAACACGGGCCGCGCGACACCGGCAACAGTACCGACGGCACAGGCCGAAGCTTGTTGCGCTTGCGGGTCGTGCACCGTCCACTCAATTCGACCCAAATCGTCATCGATGCCGTAAATAGCCGTTCCGTTGTTCTCAACAAACGCCAGGTCACGGAAACCGCGATAACCGATATAGCGATTCAAAATAACCGCAGGCGTGAGCGAGTTGGGGTGGGAAGGATTGTCGGTCAATTTCAGTTTCCAGAGGTATTTGAACTCGGGTTTCTGCACGCCCTCCTTCGAAATCTTCGGATCAGTACGCACCCAGGACGATCGTTGGGCATCCGCTCCTGATGTCGCCCAGGAAGCGTCGCCGCGCCCGAACGCCGCCATTGCCGCCCGCTCGCGTTGCGCCGTAGCGTTGGCAGCCGCATTCTGAGCGCCTGGCGGTTCGGCTTGTGCCGGCAACGCCGAGCTCTGGCCAGTAGAAGCCGGAGGCGTACTTTGACTTTGAACGACACCAGTTATCGCCAGCGCTGCGCCGCAGCACAAGATCACTCGTGGAGTTGCTCTTCTCATTCGAAAGCTCCTTTCGATCGAATACCGGACGTCAGGGCGCGCCTCATTTTTGTCCCAACGCCTGTTCAATGGCGGCTTCGGCAAGCGGCGCCATCACAGCGTAGCCGGCCTGATTCGGATGCAAGCCGTCGCTGGTTAAATCCTTTTTGAAATCCCGTCCATCCGCTAGGGCGGAATAGTAATTCAGGTAGACAGATCCGCTATTCGCAGCGTATCGCTTAATCCAAGCGTTCAGGCCAATAATCTTTCCTTGGGGGCGTCTAGTCGTCTGATCTGAGTAGCAGTTACAAACGGGTGTGACGGAAGCCAGCACGACTTTAATTCCATTTGCCTTAGCAACTTCAGTCATCGACTCAAAGTTCCAGCCGATGGTTGTTTCCGTCGCAGGGCCGCTGAATCCTGCCAAATCGTTCGTGCCGCCCGAAATTACTACTACCCTCGGCTTCAGATTCACCACATCCTGCTGAAAGCGGATAAGCATTTTACCCGTAGTCTGGCGGGCAATGCCGCGATTAATGTAATGCTTTCCAGGGAAAAACTTTCCCATGTCGGATCCCCATTGCTCGGTGATGTCGTCACCCAGGAACACAACCCGGTTTTCGTTCGGAGAGGGAGGAGGAATTTCTGTGTCTTCGCTGCCGTAACGGGTTAATCCGCCCCAATCACTTAGGGTACGCATGGCAGCATTAAGTTCACGCTCTAAAGCGGCCACGCTCTCATCGGTAGCCGTCTGCGCGGTCAGGCAACAGGAGAGAATCACAACGCCGATAACGGAGGCCGCAACGGGGCACCGCATATTCAATTCCCGATGAATTACTTCTTTATGCCGAAGCAGTACAGTGTGCTGTCATACGTGCCAATGTAAACGCGGCCGTTCGCGATAGACAGACCGCTCCAGTGATTCCAGGACGTGATCTGATCCCCGCTTGACCATAGCTCTTTGCCCGTTTCAGCATCAAGGGCGTAGAGAACGGCGTGCGTGGAACCGGGTATGCGCCGCGAGGATACATCATCAAGACCGACATCGGGGTAGGCTTGATCAGTATCTTCACCGCTGCCGTAAGCAAACACGACACCGTTAGCAATGACCGGCGGCTCCGCCCGGTTCATGTCGCGCGACATCCAGGCTGGAGTGAGTTGGGTTTTACCGTTCTTTTCTTCGACCTTGAAGGCAACAATAGCGCCGTGTGTCACTTCGCCATGTTCGATAGGAGCGTGAAACTTTGAGTGGGGCGGACCCCAGATAGGGCTGAGCACCCACCGGGTCCCCTTCGAATCCTCCCAACTCGCCATCGCCCCCCAGATGCCTGCGCCCGCAAAGTTCACATCTTCGTTACAGATGAGCGGCGTGGTGTAGAGAGGGTGGCGATGGTCGTCGCCCCCGATCTCGGCGGTGTCCATCAAGAAAATGCGGCACTCCTTGCTTGCATCTACCATCAATTCCTTACCTTTAAATGGAAAAATGGCGGGAGTGACCTGCATGTCCAGATCGCGTGACACGAGCCATTCGGCGTTTGTCGGCGCGAAATAATCGACAAGTTGCAGCTCTTTGTTTTCGGGATTTTGCTTGAGACCGATCATTCCATTTCCGAATAATCCGTCTTCGGGGTTCCAACGTCCGTCACCAGTGCCGGTATACATGACACCGCTGGGACTGATAGCCGGCCCGGTACGTCCCCACATGCCGCCGCCCGCTGGCCCCCATGAGCCCACCTTTTTGGACGCCAGATCAAACGCATAAGCATCGTTCGGGTTGCCCCCGCAGCCTTGCGCGGTGTGAGTGTAAACAACTCCCTTCCAAAGATTCAGCGCATACGGCTTGCCGTTTGGCGGCATGAACTTCGTGGGAACGGCTACGTCTTCTCCGTCGGCCACGTTGATCTGGTGCAACCGTCCATCCCAGGAAACCGCGAGGATCGTGTACTTGCCGGGCGTATCCGTCGGTTCGATCACCGGCGTCGCCGTCAAGCCGCCAGGACAGAGTGGCCCGCCACCAAACGCGGAACGGCCGGGCGGAGGTGTCCAAGTGCTTTCAAAGTGCTTCCTCCAAATCTGCGTTCCCGTTTCCACGTCGATTGCGAAAAGATTGTCGGAGACGCCGGCTACAACGGCGACCTGCTTGGGGCCGGAAGGAGTGTTCACCTTTTCCATAATTAGCGGCGGAAAAAGGTTGTGCATTTCACGCGGCTGATTATCGAGTTTGATTTTCCATAGCAGCTTCATATCCTTCACGCTGGTCGTGCTCAGGATTTTTTCGTCCTTCTGCCAGGCAGTGCGCTGAGGATTGCCGCCGTCAGTCAGCCAGTCGGCGCCATGGATGGTCGTATATGCGAACAACAAGGCGAAAGGCAGTAGCGGCTTCGAATTAAGAAACATCAAAAATCTGTCTCCTTGTACTCATGGGCAGGTTGCCAATTCTCACTCAGAAGGGCTCCGCTAAACGACCCGGTGCCTGAGCCGAAATGTCTCTGGAAAAAAGCACTCATGGTCGCTTCATTTCTATACCGCCGCTCGATTCCGAGTGGCGCCGACTTCAATCCAACTGCGGCGCGCAGCCGATTGAAGGATTGCATCCGTTACATAGTCTGTCTTGAGCGCATCGCGAAATGTCGGTTCGGCAGATTCGCCCGATTCCAGCGCCGTGAAAAAATCCGCAGCCTGATGGATGAAGGTGTGTTCATAGCCGATCTGCAGACCTGGCACCCACCAGTTTTTCATGTACGGCTGATCGGAATCGGTCACATGGATGCTACGCCAGCCGCGCAGCCGGCCTTCATCTTGATGGGAAAAATACTCCAGCCGATGCAGATCATGCAGATTCCACGCGAGAGAGGCGTGCTCGCCGTTCACCTCTAACGTGTATAGCGCTTTGTGTCCACGTGCGTATCGGGTCGCCTCAAATGTTGCCAGCGATCCGTTTTGGAATCGCGCGAGTACGGAACTCGCGTCGTCGATACGTACAGGTTCTTCTTTACCTGTTAAGTTGTGTTTGCGCGACTTGATGAAAGTTTCCGTCATGGCGGTCAGCTCTGAAATCGGTCCGTTCAGCCATAACGCCGTGTCGATGTTGTGCGCCAACAAATCGCCCGTGACGCCGCTGCCCGCCACGCTGGCATCCAGACGCCAGAGCCCGGCGCCGCCCTGTGGCAGATCACTCGATATTGTCCAATCCTGCAGAAACACGCTGCGGTAATGGAAGATACGTCCGAGTTTCCCTTCGTCCAAGATCTGCTTCGCCAGCATCACCGCCGGAACACGGCGATAGTTGTACCAGACCATGTTGGCGACGCCGGCCTTTTCGACGGCATCGACCATGGCTTCCGATTCTGCTACCGTCCGGCCGAGCGGCTTTTCGCACAGCACCATTTTCCCGGCCTGCGCCGCGGCGGTCGCAATCTGCGCGTGCGTGTCGTTTGGGCTTGCGATATCCACCAGATCAATTTCAGGAGATTCCACTAGCTTTCGCCAGTCTGTCTCAAATCCTGAATAGCCCCAGTTTTTAGCGAACGCCTCCGCATTTCGCGAAGTCCGGGCGCAGACGAGTTGTAATACCGGTTCGACAGGCAGCTCGAAGAAAACGGGCGCCTGCCGAAAAGCATTCGAGTGCGTGCGTCCCATAAAACCGGTTCCCACCACGCCGATACGCACGCGCTTCATCGCCTTAGTCCCAGCCATGCGCATCTCGCACCGCGATCATTACCCTCAGAACGTCGTTCCAGGTGTTGGGATTGGTCATCAGCGCGTTTGGAAACATGCATCCGTCCCAACAGATATGCTGCAAGGCGCGCGTCGGATTTCCGTCATTGCCGCGCAGCCATGCGCCCGCGTCTCGCACAATATCAAGCTTGCCATTTGGATCGAACGGCAAACAGTGCCGTCCGGTTTTGTCATGCGAGCCCTCGCCTTTCACCGTAGCGTCGTTTTGCGCAACGTGGAAGTCGATCGTCCAAGGACGCAGGGCGGCTGCCATTTTTCGATAGGCTTGGGCCAACGTATCGTGGTCGGACCAGTCGAAGTTGTTCGGCAGCAAGCGATCTTCAGGCGCGTTGTAGCCGATGGTGAACAGCATGGTGTGCGCCATGTCAGCCTGAAATCCGAGTGTTTTCGGCCGGCCCACCATTTCCAACAGTTCCAAGTTTTTTCGCCAGCTATGCATGGCTCCCCAGCAGATCTCGCCTTCAGCCGCTAAGCGCTCACCAAATTCGTCTGCGATGTTACACGCCAACCGAAATGTTTCGGCAATGCGCTTCGTGCCTTCCGTTGGATTTTTGGACCACTCCGCGGCGCTCGTAGCGGAATCGATACGAATGACGCCATAGTGGCGCACTCCGAGTTTTCGCAATTGTTGTCCGATGCGGCATGCTTTACGAACTTGTTGCAAAAAACGCTGCCGTTCGGCGTCATCGCCCATGGCTGATCCGCCGCCCGTCGCCGGCCAGACCGGAGCTACCAGGGAGCCGACGGCTAAGTTCTTCGAAGACACCAGTTCCGCAAGCCGTTTTAGTTCATCGTCATCGGCATCAATGTCGGTATGCGGCAAAGAGAGGAAAAGATCAACGCCCTGAAATCGCTGGCCATCCACCTCCGCGGCCGCCGTCATGTTCAGCATGGTTTCCAGATCGATAGGCGGTTCCGACTCCGGACCTTTGCCCACCAACCCAGGCCACATCGCGTTGTGCAGCACAGGAAATTGATGCTTTTTCATCGTTTCGTCAGCTACGTGGCGCGCCTCCATGGCTTCAGATTCGGCGCTTGAAACGTATCAAGTGTATTCCGCCGAATTCTATCGAGGAGATCATCCGGTTGTCAAATTGAGCATCCGTTGAGCGCGAAAATAGTTCCGAATCATGCGCTTCTTTATGGGACCTGACCTTAACGTCCTGCGCTCGTTGCCATAGACTTTTCAGAAACGAAACACTTGAAACGTATCAAGATCCGACGTACATTATCGGCTAAGGACGTCCAGCGGGTTAATCTGTACCGTTAAGCGACTATATTCTTAAAATCGTGAGAAAACTAATTGCTGCAGCTCCGCTCCTGCTCATAGCGGGGATGCTTTATCTAAGTCCGGCCAGATCGCAACAGACCGCGGGGAAAGCACCTCCCCGCCGTTTTCCAGGTTTCAGCCATCCTGAGCCGGTTAACTTCGCCGAACATGAGGGCTGGACATCGCTGTGGGATGGTCAGACTTTGAACGGTTGGTCCGGCGATTCAAATTGGAAAGTGGAGAATGGCGCAATCGTCATTGAGTCCACCTGTGAAAAGCCCACCGGGACCATTTATTTGGTTTGGCAAGGCGGTGAGCCTTCCGACTTCGAGTTGAAGCTGGAGATGAAAGGTAACGGCAACATCAACAGCGGTATTCAATACCGTAGCTGGATTGTCCCTCCGCGTGAAGGACCAGCGCGGGCGGTTCCCCCAGGTGCCAGCGAAACTTGCCCGAGCGGTCAACCTCGCGGAACACCGCCCAGCCCGGCGTCCGAAGCGCAATGGAATCTCGCTGGACCGCAGTACGATTTCGATGCAGGAAATCGTTTTACCGGGCAGTTTTATGAACAGGCAACGGGCCGCGGAATCATCGCCTGGCGCGGCGACGTTGTGCAGACGGAAGAAGAAAAGAAGCCTCGTTTGTTAGCTACACTCGGCGATATTCAGGAACTCGGGAAATATTACAAGCCCGACGATTGGAACCAGCTTCATATTGTCGCCCGCGGCCATCAGTTCACTCATATTCTGAATGGCCACGTGATGGCAATTCTATTTGATGACGACAAGACCAAATTTCACGAGAGTGGCAAAATCGGTCTCGAAGTTGAGTCCACTGGCAAGCTTTGGGTTCGCGACATCTGGCTTAAGAAGCTTTGATGTGTCCTTGCTGGAAAACTCTCAACAACTGAGATCTGCCGATTGAAGCAACTTACCAGAAATGCATAGCAACGACATGCGGCTCACCCCAGTCGTCGTTCACGACGTTCGATTTTATAACTAATTCGATATTCCGCCGCGCCCATCCCGCCGGCGCTTGAGAAGCGAATCGATCAAGGTACTTGGGGTTGGTCACGAACTCTAGTGCAGCCGCTGAACCTTTCTCACTCAGGCCCGCTATCACCAGCATCGTTTGTCCCGTCTCCGGTTCAAGTGCCCTGGCAATCAAAGCGTAATCGGCGGTGAGCCCGGAAAGCATAGGCGCCGCCCACTCCCGGCGTTCGGGATTCTGGCGATCGACGATCCGCCGGACAAAGGGGTCGCGATCGAGCTGAAAATAAAATCGCATTGGGGCTACGGCGCGCCGGGTCCACTGATTATTGAAAGCGCCCCTCAAAATGAACGGTCTGCTCCGTAAGGTCGCAAGGCCGACATTGCGAGCCAATTCGTAGTCTATGTGCTTGCCATTCGCAAGGAGAAAGCAGGCGAGTTTTGCCGATTCCCGGCTCACGTTGAGGAAGATCTTCGGATCGATGATGTCCTTTACCGCCCGTGAGCTATCGCCAAAGTCCGGCTGTGGTTTGTCTCGAAGGGCTACCAATGTGTCGGTGACTACCAGAACCGGATCCGAGTTCTGCAGAACTGGTTCCCAAAACAGCTTAACTGCCGGCGTTGGGGCAGAAAGCTGAATCGCACCCCAGAGCGCGAACACCGCAAGCAGCAATCCGCTAAAAGCCAATACATGCCGGCGGCGAATATTCGCCAGAATAGCCATGACCCACCGGTTCAGCGAAATCGCTGAACCGTTACCGACGGATGGCCGGAACTCAGCGATATAGGCGCCAGCAGGAAGACTAATTCGAAGCTCACCTTCGTGACCCGGACCAGAATAGTATTCTTCTAAACGCTTCCGAACTTCCGAGGCAGTGTTGCGAACCACTGGATCCGCGCTTGTGTCATAGTCCGGCGCGCGCCCGAACACCGCAATTCCCAGGGTCCGCTCTTTCAGTTCATCAGCGGCTCCACGGAGCGTCCGCTCAACGACGCACCTCAGGAAGGCAGGATAACGTTTACTGTGCTGGAAGAGCGGCGTCGATAAGATACGATTCAGCTGGGCTAAAATCGCCGCGTTCTCCGGGTGCTCTGGTTGTGCACCCTGTTTTGCCTTGTCCCGTATCACCCGCCCGACCTCGAAAATTATATACCTTCCGCACGCTGGCCTTTATTGCCCACTTCTGCGATGTCAAGCAGCCTCTCGTGAATGGCAAGATGCTCCTTGATACGGCAACAAGTGCCGTAACAAATTCCGAAACATGGTCCTAAACAGCCAAATCCGTTGTAATCTCTCCACACGGCCTCAGGGAATCCACACACTTGGGCGACCGCAGGGAAGCATCCAAACGAGGCGTGAGTGGGATGCACCTATGTTGTTCGTATCCACCGGGTTTATAACAAAACTCCGAGGCTAAGAGGAGTTTTTTGGTGCCTTTCAGCGTTCGGAAAAATGCTCAATGTGGGCGATTACTGCCTTTTACAATCCTGATCGGGAACATTCTTTGGGGCCAGAGCTTCTTTGGCTCAATTGTAAGGCCGATCGATGCCTCGCAAGTAAGCGTACCGGGAATGACTGTCCGAACTCCCGTGGCGGGACACTTGCGCGCTGGGGCGGCGAAGGTGGATATCACACCCAAGGAGAGTGAACTGGCTATTTCCACGGATTCCATCCGCGATCATCTGTTCGCTCGCGCGATCGTAGTGGATGACGGCGGTACTTGCGCAGTGCTCGTCGGTCTCGACTTGGGAGGCGCTTCGAATCAGATTGTGGACGAGGCGATCGCCGCGGCATCGCGCTCTAGCGGCTGCCCGGCTCAGAACTTCGTTATCTCGGCGACTCATACTCACAGCTCCAATACCCTCGGATTGGGAGGCCAAGGAGCCCCTACGGCTAAAACAGTGATCGATGCCATTGTGAACGCCGCCGCCACTGCAAAATCCAGACTCTCGCCGGCGCGAGTCGGCTATGGAATCACGAAGCTTGATCTAAACGTAAACCGCGATCTCTTCAACAGCCGACTTGAATGGAGGCAAGAGCCAAATCCGCAAGGGCCTTCGGATAAGACCCTCGCCGTGCTCGAGTTTGTGGGCAACGACAATGTTCCGATCGGTGTGTACCTGAATTACGCGATGCACCCCATTAACTTCTACCTGAGTGGGGTGATTAGCGCCGATTTTCCCGGTGAGGCATCGCGCTACATCGAGGGCCTATTCGATGACCGTACGGCAGCCATCTTCACGCAAGGCGCTTCAGGCGATCAGAACCCCAGGGATTTTCGATCGCCGACCACATTTATGGGCGAGCGCGCCGCGCTAATGCGGGGCCGCGGACCATTTGTTCAGACAGTTGGCCCCTCTGAAGCCCCGCCCGACCAAAGTTCCTCGAAAGGCTTCAATGCCCAGCAGGCTTCCGCCGAGAGGCAGGCAATTTCCGCCGAGAATCTCGATGCTTACCAAAAAGTGCTCGCTCGCACCGGTGACTACGTTCACATGCTGGGCGCAATGATTGGCTCGAGTTCCGTTCGCGTCATGCGCGAGTCTATACAACCGGTCGATAGAGCTCGAATTTGGGCCGGCCAGGAGAATTTTACGTGCCCTGGCAGGATCAGGGACGACGCCGCCAATCCGGCCCGCGAAAATGTCTTTCCCGGCTACAAGGAAGGGCCAGATGTCAACCTGAAGGTCGGATTACTGCGCATCGGCGACATTAACATCGTCACTGTAAATGGGGAAGTTTATAGTCAGATAGCCATGCGACTGAAAACCAACGCGCCGGCCAACAAAACTATCGTGGTCACGCTGGCAAACGGCATGGCAAACTCCGGCTACATTTACTCGGACGAGGCGTACAGCCATCTCACTTTCCAGGTGATTGGCTCACGTTTGAAGCCGGGCTGTGCCGAAGGACGGATCGTATCCACGGCACTTGATCTGATGCGCCAGTCGGGGGAATAAGCGGTCTTGAAATTTTCAGAAGGAAGAAATACAAACTGATTCAGGACTCGGCACTCTTGACTTCTTTCGGTATCGCGGTAGAATTTCATCCAAGCTTGATACGTTTCAAACGGATCTTGCACTTCGGGGAGGTCTCCATGTCAGGGACGTTAGCGGGCCGCGTTGCTGCCCAAATTCTCGGAATTCGAAATCGGTTCGGCCGCACAATCCTATCCGCACCGGTCTTTATTCTTTCAGTAGCAACGGCCCTTGCGCCGCTTGCTCGACCCCAATCTGTCACCGGTTCTCTATCGGGAACACTTATCGATTCGGCTGGTGCAGTTATTGCAGGCGCTCCCGTTCAATTGGTCAACGACATTTCGCAGCAAGTCCGCGAAGATACGACCAGCGGAAGCGGAACTTTTCAATTCACATCGATCATTCCGGGAACTTACACTCTCAAAGTTGCTAAGACCGGATTCAAATCGTACGAGCAGAAAAACATCATCGTCGGAGCGCAGGAAAAGGTGGACCTTCATAACGTGACCCTGGAACTGGGAAGCGTCAGCACGTCGATCGAGGTCCAGGCCGAGGTCGTGCACGTCCAAACAGATACGTCCGACCACGCCATTGATGTGAACCTGAAGCAGATTCAGGACACGCCTATTCGCGGACGCGACTTTCAGGCGATTATCAAAGATCTCGCAGGCGTCCAGGATTTAGGGACGCACGACAACCGCGGTTGGGGAACACAGACGCCAACAGTGAATGGCGGCCAGCAAGGCCAAGTCCTCTTGACTCTTGATGGCATCGCCAGTCAAGATAGCGGCGCCCCAGGGTTGAACACGTATCAGGCTCCCAGCGTCGACGCGATCGGAGAGGTGAAGTTACTGGTCGGTAACTACGATGCCGAGTATGGCTCACGCAACGGCGGACAGCTCAACGTTTCGATTAAGAACGGCACGGCCCAATTTCATGGCAGTGCTTACTATTACTGGCGACACGAAGAACTAAACGCGAACGAGTTCTTCAACAACGCGCAGGGTATCGGCAAGCCAAAGTACCGGTTTCAGAATCCGGGCGGCACCATTGGCGGTCCGCTACTGATTCCGAAAGTGCCGTTTAACAAGAACCGAAACCGATTGTTCTTCTTCTTTTCCTACGATTATGTGCATAACACTGCTTCCGGAAATAGCGGTAACGGTCTGACTAACCGCTACACCATGCCTACGGCACTTGAGCGGCAGGGGAATTTTTCGCAGAGCTTTAATACAAACGGAACCCCGATTATCATTCGAAACCCGACAACCGGCCAGCCCTTCGTGGGAAATATCATTCCGGCGAGCCAGCAGAATCCCATCGGTGTAGCGATGTTGAATCAATTTCCATTGCCCAATGCCATCGACCCTACCGGGCAGCGTCAATTCAATTTTCTTTTCACGCCCGTATTTCAGAATCCTCGAGAAGACAAGATTCTACGGGTCGACTACAACATTTCTTCGAAAGACACCATGTTCGTTCGCCTGTTGCAGGACTATCAGGACCAATCCGGATATGGCGCGATTCTTGGCCCGGCCACGCAGGAATGGGGGCAGTTTCCGCATAGCTATCACATTCCCTCCGCCGGTGTCGCTGCAACGTACATTCACACTTTTACCCCGAATTTAGTCAATGAGCTGACGTGGGGCATTAACAAGGCGCATCAAGGCAACTCACCTACAGACCAGGCAATTTACAGCCAAAGCCTATTGCCGCTGAAAGATTCAAACGGCAATGCTCTTGCCACGCCAAATATTTTTCCCGCCAGCGCAAATACGATGAAGTTGAAACCTAACGTGAATTTCGGCCTGCCCTCCGGATTCAGCGCGCAATCGGCCCCGACGCCTATTCCGAACATACCTTCTTATGGATTCGACAGTCGCTGGCCATTTGATGGCACGGATTCATTGCAGAACCTGACGGAAAACATTACGTATATCCGTGGTCCGCACACGTTCAAGGCTGGTTTCTACTATGAGCACGATGCCCGCAATGTCAGCGTCTACTCCACCTACAACACGGCCGGGACTTACTATTTCGGCTCGGATTTAGGTAACCCGTACGATTCCGGCGATCCGTTTTCGAACGCGGTTCTCGGTAGTCTTTATGGATACGGACAAGACAACCAGAAGCTGTTCAATCGTGCCCGTTACAAACAGTTTGAATGGTTCGTGCAGGACACGTGGAAAGTATTTCGCCGGTTCACCGTGGATTACGGGATGCGTTTCCAAATTATGGGTCCGCTGTATTCAGACGGAGGAACGCTGGGCATCTTCCAGCAATCCGCGTATAACGCGAATTCGGTTGGCCAACTCATATATCCGACGTGCCTCGCTTACAGTTCAAGCGGCAGCTGTACGTCAAAGAGCGCAATCGATCCCAAAACTGGTGCATCTTTCCCATACGTGAATCAGGGGACGTTTGATCCGGCGACTTATCCGTCGAATGGTGTGCCCTTTTCCGGCATCGTTCAATACCACTCGAATTTCTTCAACTATCCTTCCGTCTCTTACAATCCGAGAATCGGTTTCGCTTATGATGTGTTCGGAAACGGCAAAACAGCAATTCGCGGCGGTTTCGGCATCTTTCACGGACGCTATCTCAGCGTCGACAATATTGGGGCGATTGGTGTAGGCACAGGGCCATTAGCCGCCCCGCCGAATTTTTTGGCGCCAATTATTCTCAATACGACAATCTCTAACATCGCCGGCGCTCCTCTTGTGTTTACGCCACAAAATGTCGTCGGCGGCTCACAGAATTTCGTTCCGCCCTCCACTTACGATTGGACGTTCAATATCCAGCAAGATCTTGGCCATGGCTTCATCCTGGACACAGCCTACGTCGGTAACGTGGCGCATCATCAAAGTGTTCTCGCGGGAACGCAGCAGCTTCAACCCGGCGGCCCGTCCATCCCGATCAATATCGATTTGAATGCGGTTGCTCCTTACACAATTTGGACACCGAGCGGCGGGGCTAATCCCAAATATCTGGATCCAACCAGTAACGGCCACGGAACGGCAGCTTTCTATTCGACCAACCTGATTCGGGCATTATCGGGTGGGTATCAAGGGTTGGGGAGTATCGGCGAATATAGCTCCAATGGTGAATCGAACTACCACGCTCTTCAGGTTCAGTTAAATAAAAGGCTGGGTGGGCGCTTGCAGTTCGGCGTGAATTACACGTGGTCAAAGACGCTGGTATATACGCGCTACCAATGGACGCCCGATCAATTGAACAAGAACGTGGCGGGTGGCAACCGTCCTCAAGCTGTGAACGCCAACTGGACGTATGCACTTCCCGACGGTAGCCGCCTTTGGAACAATACTTTTACTAAAGAGGCACTCGACGGCTGGCACGTTGCCGGGATTGGGACGCTCTACTATGGCCAACCCCTGACTATCGGATGTCAGGCAGTCGGCGCGCCGGCGGGATACTGGACCGGAACTCCGACCGGAGGCATTCCGTTTCGTTGTCAGGAGGTCGGATCGTTGTGGTTAGGCAATGGCGCCACACCGGCATCCGTGGGCTCGACGGCCGATCCAAACCTGTGGTATAAGTTCAATCCCGCAAGTTTCACGCTTCCGCCAGCCAATTCACTTGGAATTGGCAATACACCGCCAACTCTTACCTATGGACCGGGAGTCGTGTCATTCGATCTGACGGTGTACAAAGATTTCAAGATCACCGAATCAAAAATGTTGGAAATCAAAGCGGAGGCATTCAACGCGTTCAATCACTTCAATCCCGGCGCGCCCAATACGCTGTTAAACATCAACTTCGCCACCGGCGCCAATACGAACAATTTGTTTGGTGTCATTGCTCCGACACAGTCGACTGTAAACGGCGTTATCTTCGGCGGGGCTCAAGTACAAGCACGACACATGGTGCTTTCCGCCCGATTTACGTTTTAGGAGGGCCGGTGCGCGCGAGTGAAGCACTTCACTCGCGCTGCACGCTTGAATTAGTAGAAGTTGGCTAGGAACAATTACGAAGCTTAGTCGAACAGCTGAATCTCGTTGACATCTCCAACTACGGTCAGTAAAATCCCTCCCATAAGCTTGATACGTTTCAAAGGCTTACCGGCTTACAGTTCAGGGAGATCTCGATGTTGGAGTCAAATATCCATTACTGCCGTGCGCTCCAGTTTTTCCAAGGAAAAGTAGCGCACCGGTTTGTGGCCATTTTGGTGTTTTTGCTTCTAAGTTCCGCAGCGATGTTAGCTCAGGAAGTGCGTGCGAGCGTCAGCGGGACCGTCACCGATCCACAAGGCGCCGCTGTCGCTGGCGCACAGGTAGCAATCAAGAATCTGGACACGG
>DASREJ010000228.1:0-12259 GCA_035652115.1 Bryobacteraceae bacterium | reverse complement strand
AGAGCTTCAGGCCAAAAAGAATGACCTATTGTTTGGGTATCGTGACGGACGAAGGCCTCGTGATGGCGTCGGACTCACGATCAAATGCAGGTTTCGACCAGGTAAATACATGCCGCAAGATGCACCTGTTTACGCAACCCGGCGAACGAGTCTTTATTATTCTCTCGAGTGGAAGCCTTTCCATCAGCCAGTCTGTTCTTACGTTGTTGCGCACCGATTTCGAGCACGGGCACGGCTTGGCGAACGCGGAGTCTGTGTATCAGGCGGCGCGTATTGTGGGAGACTGCGTTCGCCGCGTGTCCGACATCGATCGCACCGCACTTGAGCGCGATCAATATTCCTTCAATGTTCATCTGCTGCTGGGTGGCCAAGTACGTAACGGCGAACCGCCCGCTCTCTATCTCATCTATCCGCAAGGCAATCCCTTGAGAGCAACCGAGGATTCGCCCTATCTGCAACTAGGCGAGTGTAAATATGGCCGGCCGATTCTGGATCGCGGCGTCGAGTCGCAAACATCACTGGAGGTGGCGGCCAAATATGCACTGCTGTCCTTCGATGCAACGATTCGTTCGAATGTGACTGTTGGACCGCCGGTTGAGATCGTGCTCTATCGAAAAGACAGCTTCGAATTAACGCAATATCGCCGATTTGCGGCTTCTGATGTCGATCTGAACACCATTCATGCCTCATGGGAAACGTCACTTCGCAGAGCGGTAGAGCAACTGCCGGAAATTGAGTTTCGCAAACCGCCTCCTGAGCTGACGGCGTAATGCCCAAATCGAAGGTGGCGCCAATTCCGGGCTTTCATGACCACTGGCGTTATACTTTGCTTACTGCCGGAGCTATTCCCAGTAGAAGGTCCCGGGTTGCAACAACTCTCGTTGGAACATGGCGACAACTTCACAGGCCGCTGAGCGCGCTGCACGCGATCCATTCTCGTTGTATGAAGTGCAGTCGGCTTTCGATGAGATGTTTCGCGGTCCAGGACGGCCCAGATCACATTACCGCCCTCTTTATTCCCGCTTGTTGAGCTTGCGGCCGGATGAGTTGCGGCGCAGCAAACAGGAAGCCGACTTATCGTTTTTCAATCAGGGCATCACGTTCGCTGTTTACGGCCGTAGTGAAGGCACCGAACGCATCTTTCCCCACGACTTGCTGCCGCGAATCATTTCAAGCGCGGAATGGGAAACCATCGAGCGCGGACTTACCCAGCGGATCACAGCGCTAAATCTCTTTCTGAAGGATGTCTATCACGAGCGCCGTATTCTGCATGACGGCATCATCCCCGGTGAAATCATCTACACGTGCCGGCATTTCCGCCGCCAAATGCGTGGGGTCAAAATACCGCGCGACGTCTATGTCAGCGTCTGCGGCACAGATCTGATTCGCCTGCCTGATGGCAAATTTGTTGTGCTTGAGGACAATCTGCGGGTACCTAGCGGCGTCTCTTACATGCTCACCAGCCGCAAAGTGATGAAACAGACTTTTCCGTTGCTGTTTCGTAAGTGCGGCGTTCGGCCGATTGAACATTACAGCCAGGCGCTGCTCTCCACCTTGCGATCGCTGGCGCCGGAGGGCCGCACTAGCCCCACTATTGTTCTATTGACTCCTGGCGTTTACAATTCAGCCTACTTTGAACACACCTATCTGGCCCGGCAGATGGGAATCGAATTAGTAGAAGGCCGCGACTTAGTTGTTCACGATAACTACGTCTATATGCGGACGACATCTGGGTTACAGCGCATCGACGTTATTTACCGGCGCGTCGACGACGATTTTCTCGATCCGCTAGCGTTCCGTCCCGACTCCGGCCTCGGCGCCCCCGGCCTTTTCAACGCATATCGCGCAGGAAACGTCGTGCTGGCCAACGCTCTTGGGAACGGCGTCGCCGATGACAAAGCGATCTACGCGTACGTTCCCGCGATCATCCGCTATTATCTCGGCGAAGATCCGATTCTCGATAATGTCGAAACATTGCTCATGATCGACGATGTACAGCGGCAGCATGTATGCGACAACCTGGACAAATTCGTCGTTAAGGCCGTCGGCGAATCGGGCGGGTACGGCATGCTAATTGGACCACATAGCACATCAGAGCAACGCGCTCGATTCCGCGAGCGAATCTTGGCCGATCCGCGTAATTACATCGCACAGCCCACGCTTACTCTTTCCACGGCCCCTTGTTTTATTGATGACGAGCACATCGAACCTCGCCACGTGGATCTTCGGCCCTATGTTCTTTATGGCGATAAAGTGACGATTGTTCCCGGCGGCCTTACACGGGTTGCTTTGAGAAAGGGCTCGCTGGTCGTGAACTCGTCCCAGGGCGGCGGCTCGAAAGATACCTGGGTTCTGCAATCCTGACTTGCGCCGATGCTTTCACGAGTTGCCGACAGCCTCTATTGGATGAGTCGTTATTTCGAACGCGCCGATCACTGCGCGCGAGTACTTGACGCCAATTACAGCCTGATGCTGAATCCCTTCAAATCCTCCCGGGAACTTCGGTGGCAGCGAATCATGTCATCGCTTGGCGTCACTGCGGAGGTCGACAGCTCCGATCCGCAAACAGGTACCGTGCGCCTGATTGGTGAAGCGCGTCTTCTGTCTTCCATCATCGGCTGTGTGACCAGCGCGCGTGAAAACGCCAGTCAAGTTCGTGAGCAGATCAGTTCCGAGATGTGGGAGCGGCTGAATCAGCTTTATCACGAAATGATACAGCCATCACAGCAGCACAATGGCGATTCGGATCCTCTTCGTCTCATCAATGTATTTCGAGAAGGCACATACCGCTTCCAGGGAGTGACTGATTCGACGATGAATCATGGCGAAGGCTGGCATTTCATTCAAGTCGGCAAATACATTGAGCGAGCTTCCGGTCTTTCCGGGCTTCTCGATGCGCAGTTCTCGATGTCGGCGGGCGCCGATGATCTCGATTGGGTCACGCTGCTCACCAGTTGTTCTGCATTCGAGGCGTATTGCAAGGTCTATACGGCCGATCTGAAACCATCGGCAGTAGCCGAATTCTTGTTGCTCAATCCCGACTTCCCATATACTGTGCGCTACTCGGTGGAACAGATGCATAACGCGCTGCGTGTGCTCGCCGGCATCTCGTCAGCGCGTAAGACGTCGACAATTGAGCGATTGATCGGAAAACTGCAGTCTTCGCTCGCCTATACACAGATCGATGAGATCATGATGCGCGATCTGCATCCATTCCTTGCCGGGATTATCGAGCAGTGCCACCGGCTTCACGCCGCAATGCACGAGGTCTACATAGAGTATCCAATTGAATCCGTTTTCGAGGCCTGATGTATTACGCTGTTCGACACTTCACCCGTTATCGTTATAGCCGGCCGGTCTGGCAATCTGTCATGGAAGTGCGCATGCACCCGCGCAGCGAGCACATGCAGCGCTGTTTTACGTTCCAGCTATCGGTGAGCCCTCGCGCGCGCATCTTCACCTGCGGCGATCACCTCGGAAACCAAATTCATCACTTCGACATACCGGCGCCACACCGGCATCTGACGATAGTGGCAGATGCACTCGTTGAAGTAGATCCTCCGATTGCACTTCCCTCGTCGCTTGGAATGGAAGCGTGGCAGGAATTGGACGAGATGATCGAACGGGAAGACTATTGGGATATGTTGCGGCCCAGCCAGTTCGCGCGGCCATCGACGGAACTAAAGAAATTAGCCGAAGAACTCGGTGTATCCGAGCGCAACGGTCGTGACCCGCTTGAAATCCTTCTGATGCTCAACAGCGGCATCTATAATTCGTTTCAATACGTAAAGCAGAGCACGAGCGTCGATTCGCCCATTGAGGATGCGCTCCAAGCCCGTCAGGGTGTTTGTCAGGATTTCGCACACATTATGATCGCGCTGGCACGGAATCTACACATTCCATGCCGTTATGTCAGCGGCTATTTGTATCACGATATGAGTCATTCGGATCGCTCCGCCGAGGGCGCTACGCACGCGTGGCTCGAAGCGCTTCTGCCGGGGCTCGGCTGGATCGGTTTTGACCCGACAAACAACCTCATCGCGGGAGAACGTCACATTCGCACGGCAGTCGGCCGGGACTACGCGGACGTGCCGCCGACTCTAGGCGTCATGAAAGGCTCGGCTGACAGCGAGCTACAAGTGCGAGTTCGTGTAACACCATCGGAGGCAATTCTGCCACCCGATCAGGAATTCGCGTCGGACCAGGAATGGTCCCGATTCCTGGAAAGCGATCAGCAATCCGAGCTACTTCACGCACAACAGCAACAACAGCAGCAGTAACCAATTCTCAACTCTTGATCTTCACGGCGCTTTTTACGGCGCCATTCTTAACGTTGAGTAGCGTCGCCGCTTTCGCGAGATAACTGCCATCCACAATAATGGCCTCATTCCCAGCGCCTTCGAGTTGAAGGAATACCTGAGCCGGCGTTCGGATACGTGCGGCTGTCAACAGGACTTCTTTTGTGTCGATAAAACGCAGCGCAGACTCGGCTTGTTCGTTTCCGTCTACACTCAACCCGTTAATTGCTACATCTTCCACGCGATCGAAGATTAGGGCTGGACGCAAATCTGGTTGATCTACTTGGAAACGCACGTTTTGCAAGGTAAGAGCCCGCGAGTTGCGAGCATACAGGCCGTAAGCTGGCATGGGTCCCAGCATGAAGTACTCGCCAGCAATCTGCGGAAGATCGCGGCGGCCGGCATCCTCCGCTGTTCCACCGCCGCCAAAGGTAAGGTGGACATTGTCGAACGAGATGTTCTCCAAGACGGCATCGCCTACGCAGTTCAACGTGATGCAGGAGTGCCCCTCTCCGGGGCGATAGCCGCTTGTAAACGGATAATCGGGAAGCGGGCCGGGATTGGTTGTCACAGTGCCGTGAATGTTGCTGAATGAGATATGACGGGCGATGGCAGGCGGTCTCGTTTCAGGCTGCGGCTGGCTGGGCGGTCCGATGCTGATATTAATGGGACCTGTCACATCCTGCAGAACAAGGTTCGAAAACGACATGTTTTCGAATCGCGATCCAGGGCCGCCATGAAACTTGATCGGACAACCGTATACCTGATAGAGCAAGCAGTTGGAGACAGCGATGTTTTCCGCGACTCCACCACCGAAACGGAATACCGACCAGCGTGTGCTGAACGAAGAGTTGGTAACCGTCACAAACTTGCAGCTTCCGAACAGGGCGCAGGCGTCGTCTTGCGATTCCACTATGCAGTTTGAGACAGTCACGTGCTGACAACTGATGAAATGAAAGCCGTCGTTGTTGCCGTTCACCCGATTGTGAATATACAGCCCATCCATATGAACGCGATTCGACTGGATAACGCGGATGCAATGATATGCACTACGAACCAGATCCAGATCGCGAACACGCAGGTTCTCGCAGCGATAAAACAAGAGCGTGTAGGGACGCTTATTCCCCCCGATGCCGCTGGGCGGAGCAATACCGCGTGCCGGGGAATGAAACTCGATGCCTTGACCATCAATCAGACCGGGCCCCTCTACGGTCACGTTCCTGGCGTTCACAGCGAAGATAAGCGCCCAGTTGCCGTCTTCCAATGTTGAGTCGCCGCTAAGCGGTATTGCATCTACAGCGTGATAGCGCTTTCCGTCCGCACTTCCCACCAATTTTCCGGATGCGCTGACGCGCAGAGTCACGTTGCTCTTAAGCTCCAGGGTCCCGGTCTGAAACTCGCCTTCTGGAACAATAACCGTGCCGCCGCCATCGTTGTGACACGCATCAATCGCTGCCTGGATGGACTCAGTATTGAGCGTCTTCCCGTCGCCGACTGCGCCGAAATTACGAATGTTATAAAGACGCGTACCGTTATCATTAGCAGCGAGAGGCGCGTGACCGGATTGCTTTGCGAAAGACTCGCCACGAACGACAGCTTCCACCGCACCAACCGCAAGTAGAGGAGCCGGCAATCTACCAAACCACTGTCTACGGTCCAATTTTTTCGTCTTCACGCCCTACCACTTTAGCTGACTTTAGCGCTAGAGTGATATACACTGGGGATTCTTTAAGGAGCAAATCTTGGCCGTCCGAATGAAGGACATCGCTGACGATCTCGGCGTGTCGCTGATGACTGTTTCAAAAGCGCTTCGCGGCCATATCGACATCAGCGACGATACGAGGCAGCGCATTCTGCGAAGAGCGCGCGAACTCAAGTATCAGCCCAACTGGATCGCACGCAGTTTGGCTACGCGCCGGACATTCATCGTCGGCTTAGTCATACCGGACTTGATGCATTCGTTCTTTGCGGAAGTCGCGAACGGCCTTACAAAAGAGCTGGCCCCCTTTGGTTATCAAATTGTGCTGGCTAACTCGGACGAGAATGCCGAGACGGAGCAGCGCGAGTTAGACTTGGTGCTGGCCCGAAACGTGGATGGCTTGGTTCTGGCCTCCGCGCAACACGATTGGCGGCGCGGAATACCGCGATGCCTGAAAAACACGAGCACTCCCTTTGTATTGATTGATCGTATGCCCGCCGTCACGAACGTAAACTATGTCGGTACCTGCGATGAAGACCTGGGAACACTTGCGACAGAACATTTGATGTCCCAAGGATGCACCCGGATTGCCCACATACGAGGTCCGGACAATCCCAACGGCGTGCGGCGGCTGCAGGGATTTCAATCCGCGTTGAAGAAGCATGGCCTTAAAACTTCATCCCAATACGTCGTAGAAGGCGGAACGAAAGATGGCGGCGGCTATCGTGCAATGCAGGAACTGCTTGCTCTGAACGTACCGCCGGACGGCGTGTTCTGTTATAACGATCCAGTCGCGGCAGGCGCCATCAAGGCGGTGCTCGAAAGCGGCCGATCAATTCCGGGCGACATTGCGATCATAGGCGCCGGCAACGTTCACTATTCCGACCTTCTGCGCGTTCCACTTTCAACTATCGATCAAGGGGCGGCACAAATTGGCGAAACCGCGGCACGCATCCTGGTTGAATGTATGGGCGCGAAAACACCTCCCCCCCCCAAATGCGTTCTGATTCCGCCCCGGCTTGTAGTGCGCGATTCGAGCCGCCGCGATCACGAAGTATAGAACTAATTCCTTTCAAAAATTAAATTTCACAGCAAGCTGCAGCTCGCGCGGAGTGTTTGCGATGCTGCTAATTACGCCAGCGCTGCCATAACTGATGGCGCCATTCGAATACGAAGGCGCAATAGACGTGCCCGGCACTCCTAAAACCATGTGATTGAAAACGTTGAATGCTTCGGCACGGAACTGTAATACTTTCGATTCCGTGACGAAGAAATTCTTTACGAGCGAGAAATCCATGTTGATAAATCGCATAGATCGAAGATTACCGATTGGCGAGTTGCCAAAACCATATCCGGGCCCCACTTCTAGGGACGATGGGCTGACGTAACAAGCTGGGTTGTACCATTGCGAAATGGTTTGATTCCCGGTGAGACTACATCCGGCGACTAGGCTGGGCCGGGCGTAACCAGTTATGCTTCCTCCGGCATTTGAGAGATTGGCCGGATCTGTGCTGGTCGGGGCGACACCAGCAATGGTCGCGGGAACACAGTTTGTGGTGACGGTCGTAGTACAGGCATTACTTGCGCCGCCCCAACTCGGATTGAATGCTTGCCCCGACCGGGCGATGAAAGCTACGTTTGTCTGCCAATTGCCCAGCACGTGAGAGAGGAAGCCATGATTCAGCCATTGCTTTCCGTGTCCAAACGGCAGTTGATAGACCGCGGTCCAAGTAAACAGTTTGGGTATATCGAAGGCGCAAGGACCGTAAGCGAGGCGCGGATTGAAGAAGTATTGGTTCGGCGCTCCTTCCGATCCATTCTCGGCGTTAAAGTCGCCATTGGTGTTCGCCAGACACTTTTCCCACGTAAAGGCGACGAGGGTTTCGAGGCCCCCTGAGAACCTCTTTTGAAACTGCGCCTCCAGAGCATTGAAATTGGAGTAACCGGTGGATTCGGAATAGTTCCAACCTTGCGCGGCAAAGGGCATGTATTGTTGCTGATTGATTGCTGCAGGGGTGGGCGGCGTCTGCGGACATTGAAATCCTTGCGCAGGATTCACCTGACAGAAGGGGCCATTCTGCGGATAGTTGGCCTTGCAGCAATAATCGAGCCGCTCGGTCTTGCTGCCAACATACGCGACTGAGGCCATGCTGGTCGCCGAAATTTGCCTTTCAATCTGCACGTTCCACTGCTGCGAGCGAGGATCGCTGTAATTTGGCGCGTTGGTATAGCCGCCAAACGTAGAGCCCCAGGGCGTCGGCGCGACAACAATAGGATCGCTTCCAACGAGATTCGTGAGCTGGGAAGTAGTATAGCCGCCATAGGGTCCGCAGCTTGCGGCGCTATTGCAGATGGGCGCTATCGTGGGCGCCGCGGCAGTTCCACTCGGTGCCGTATTGAGCGTGTCCGAAACCCCGCGTGTCCAGGGCCAGATGGAACCTTGCAGCGTATTCTCGGCGTATTGGCTGCGGTAAGCGATCGGGTCATAAAAGATTCCATAGCCCGCGCGTAGCACGGTCTTGGGCAGAAATTGCCACGCAACTCCGATTCGCGGACCAATGTTGTCTTTGATCGATTTCAGCGCAGGCTGACTGGACGAGAATACGATGTTATTCAGCGTGTTGTAAGTTACGCCGCCGACGTTGACGAGAAACGCGGGATTGGCGCTCGACAGTCCTCCGGGCACGCACGGCGGCATCTGGGGCGAGCCGCATCCGTTGGTGTATGCGGCCGACTGCGGCGACCCGATGATGAACCGCTGCCCTTGAAGATCTAGCGCGTTCACGGTCTCGGCGGGATTGCCAATTAAGGACACGGCCGGATCGTAGTCATACCGCAGCCCGACGTTAATCGTCAGACTGGGCCGCACGTGCCATTCGTCTTGAATAAAGAAGCCAAACGGCTGCATCTTCACGTGAACTTCTTCGTACTGGGGCACATTCACTGTCAACGCCGACGGCACATCGAGGAGCATGGACGCCAAGGCGTTACCTTGATTAGAACTGCAAGCGAACAGCCCGGAAGCATTTGTGGGGCATGTCTGAGTTGTGCTTGAAACAAACGTCTCATACAGGTTGGTTTCAAGGCGGTTCTCGTAGAGATACTCGCCTCCAAACCTGATGTTGTGGCGGCCATGAATCCAGGTCAATGTGCTGTTGATGTCGTGTTCCGGATTTCCGCGGAATTGAGGGCCCACATTGCCGATTCCACTGTTGGCCGAACCAATGTAGCCACTGACATTGAGGAAGAAGCCCGCTGTCGCATCGAGATTGGAGAAGCCGGCGGTGGACTCCGGCTTAAAGCCGGCCGGGTTGGTGGGATTCACTTGCACAGGACGAAGGTTTAGACCGCCACGCACTTCAAGGATCAGGTTGGGAGTAAAAATATGATCCCAAGCGCCACCGATGTTCCAAGTATGGTAGGGACTGGGCGTTATGGATGTAGTTCCAGCCACAATTCCGTTATTGGTGTCCCACATCATGTAGGCCCGGGCGAAGACCGTGTTCTTTTCGTTGAAATGGTGATCAATACGAAAATCGAAGTTGTCCGCGTTGTTGATGTTGTTGCGAGTGTCAAGACAATTGTCGATGGCGAAAGTGAGATTTGGCGTGAATGCGCAATTCTTGTATTCCGAACCCGTGTATGCTGTGATGACGCCGGCAAGTTTGGAGTCAATCAGGCCGGACGGAATTTTGTTGCAGGGGCTGCCGCCCGCGATTTGCAAACCATAGCCCGTTGCACCAAACGCGGCGCTCGGAAACTGCAACGCCATGGGGTTACCCGCCGAGTCGCAGCGGAACGGCACCGATGAGTTCTTTCCAGATTCCGCGAACGGATTGTAGATGGTGTTCGGAGTGATGGCGGTCTTGCTGGCGTTTACCGCCCCAATTAGCTCAGGACTCACGGCGCCGGTGAAGTCGCCTGAGAGTTCTTCAGGAGTCGGAACAATGGCGTAGGTGTTGGCGGGCGTCGAGTATCGCCAGCCTTCATATGCCACGTAAAAGAAAGTCTTGTTCCTTATGATTGGGCCGCCGAAAGTGCCGCCGAATTCGTTTTGCGAATAGCCGATCGGAGATGTCGGCGTGCCGGAAAGAATCGCCGCAGCAGCAGCAGCCGAAATCGCTCCGGAATGGACTTGGGCTTGAAGGTTATTAGCGAGCGATTGACAAAGCGCCGGCGTACAAAATCCGTTGAACGGATTGCGAGCGTCGAATATGTTGCTGCGAGCGAATTCCCAGCCGGAGCCGTGGAACTGATTGGTGCCCGACTTGGTGACAATGTTCACGACCGAGCCGAGCACGTTGCCATACTGCGCATCATTATTGTGCGACTGTACTTTGAATTCTTGAATGGTGTCCGCAATGGGCGGAACGGCCCACGCTCCGCCTCGGTCGTCCGTGTTGATAATCCCGTCCATGTACCAGGCATTCGAACGATTACCAGCGCCATTGACGGAGGGCCTGTAGATTGTTGAGCCAGGAATGGCTATGTTGCCGCCGTCGGCGCTGCCTACTCCGTTTCCCCCTTGCGCGGTATTAACCGGATTAACACCGGGTTGAAGAATAAGCAGTTCAGTGAAGTTACGCCCGTTCAGCGGGAGTTCATGGACCGCTGTCTCGTCGAGCGTTGTGCCGAGTTCAGTGCTTGCCCGCTGAATCATCACGCCGACGGCGTCCGCGTTGACGGTGACGGTTTCGCTGGTTGAACCGATATCCAAGGTGATTTTTTGAGACAGCGTCTGATTGACATCTAGCTTGAAGACTGGAAGTACGACCTTCTTAAATCCTTCTTTCTCGACGGTGAGTACGTAATTGCCCGGGAGAAGATTGATGATCGTAAACGATCCATCAGAGCTGGTGTTCTTCCGGCTGGCGACATTCGTCTCTTGATTCACGGCTGTTACTTTGGCATCCGGAACGGTCGCCCCCGTGGGATCCACAACAGTTCCGGTGACGACGGCGGTCGGCGTCTGCGCGAGTAGCATCGCTGCGCTGCCTAAAGACGCGATCAGCACGGCTAAAGAACGGTTCAAGTTCCCCACCTCCCTGGTTCGGCAGACGCTAACTAACGCGCGAGGCTTTACTGGACTCCTATACCGAAGTGAGACAATTTTATAACTCCTGACGAATTGTTTTCAAGCAAAAAATGCCAAGCTTTATCGCTACATGTAGCGGTAAAGTAACTATGGCACCAAATCCTAGCTCCAGTACTCCAAATCGCGCTGGTTTTGTTCTGTGCAAGAAGGCAGGAACTCTGAGATAGGAATTTCTACTTAAGAAAAGCAAACCTCCGACTTCCCGCTGGCATCATTGAGGGAGCAATCAGTTCGGTGGCCCCCTTGAACCCTTCCCTCTTTCAAGTCAACACTCGTGTTTTGCTCAGCGGCATTGGCAGGACATTGCAAAGGCCTGCAACGCTTGACGATATTCCCGATGAAAAGTTGGACCGGCTAGTTGAGAACGGGTTTGATTGGGTGTGGTTCCTGGGTGTGTGGCAGACCGGACCTGCAGGCCGCCAAATCTCGCTGGAACATGCGGAATTCCGCCGTGAGTTTCAGCAACTGCTTGCCGGCTTTTCCGATAACGACGTCTGCGGTTCTTGCTTTGCAATTACCTCGTACACAGTTCATTCCGACTTCGGCGGCAATGCCGCACTCCATCGTCTCCGACGCCGTCTCGACAGCCGTGGCATTCACCTGCTGCTTGACTTCGTACCAAACCACACCGCTCCCGACCATATTTGGGTTCAACAGCACCCTGAATATTACGTCCAGGGAACGGAGGAGCAACTCAGACAACAGCCGCAGAATTACACACGGGTTACCACACCCAGCGGCCCGATCGTCATGGCCTACGGACGCGACCCCTATTTCCCAGGCTGGTCAGACACGCTGCAACTGAATTACGCCAACCCGGACTTACGAGCGGCGAAGATCGCGGAGTTGGAAACCATTGCGGCCATGTGCGATGGCGTGCGCTGCGACATGGCGATGTTAATATTGCCCGAGATTTTCGAGAGAACGTGGGGTGTTCGGCCTGCCGCTTTCTGGCCGGAGGCGATCGGCAGAGTTCGCACGCTCAACCGGAATTTTCTCTTCATGGCCGAAGTCTATTGGGACCTGGAGTGGACACTGCAGCAACAAGGCTTCGACTACACCTACGACAAACGGCTTTACGACCGCTTGCGTGACCAACAGGCGCGCCCGGTCCGCGATCATTTTCGGGCGGATATGGAGTTTCAGCGAAAGTCCGCGCGATTTCTT
>DASREJ010000227.1:0-16547 GCA_035652115.1 Bryobacteraceae bacterium | reverse complement strand
ACTCGCCATCACAATGTACTTCGCACCAAGAATCTTGTTCAACTCAATGGCATGGTCTAAGCCATTACCAAACGATTCCACTCCGTTGTGTGTCGAGTAGCATCGGATCTTCAAATCGTCTAGCTGCTTTCGGACTTGCTTCGCAAAATCCGGCGTCCAATCGAAGTACGGCGCAAAGAACTCAACGCACTCGTAGCCCATCTTTGCCACGCCATCTACCGTCCCAGTTAGATCTTTCTTGAGTTCATCCCGAACCGAGTACAATTCCAATCCCACCGGAATGTGCTGGGAAGCACCGGCAAGCTTGAATGCCGCCATTGCCGACAGGCTGGACATGAGAAACGATCTTCGTGATAGCGGCACTGCCAAGCTACCCTTGGTCAACGTACTGTTCTTTAGAAGATTCGTTTCTGGCTCGGGCATCCCCGAACGATACCATGTCTCTGCTTTGCGCGCGGAATTAGTACCGCACTAATTTGTCGCAGACGGCCGTAGCGACATGACTGTAATGTCGTCTAGTTGAGGACCTAATGAAGCAGCTTCATTAGCCAGCGTGCCCGCCAATCCGACCGACTTCACGGACCCTAGCCGGCGAATTGTTTCGACCGCCCAGGTTCCGTTCTCATCCTCCAGGTTTGCTTCGGAAAAACCGTCTGAGTAGACCACAAGTTGGTCATCTCTACCCAGCGAGACGCTCGCCTCTTGAAAACCGCGTTCCTTGAATGCGCCGAGCACGGTAGCGGACGCTTCCAGCAACTCGAAAGAGTTATCCGACCGCAATATGACAGGCGGCGGATGTCCGCAATTGACATAACGAATGCGCCGACCGCCTGCCTCATAAACGCCGTAGAAAAGCGTCGCAAAGTGCTCCGGCCGCGTCGATTGAAAGAACAATCGATTCACGCGATCCATCAACCGGCTTGGATGCCGCGCAAGCTCTTCCAAACTGCGGAGCGTTGCTAGCAAGTTTGCCACCAGAAGCGCCGCGCCAATCCCCTTCCCGCACACGTCGCCGAGCACGAATGCCATGCTGTCGCCGTCGATAGGCAAAAAGTCGTACAAGTCCCCGCTTACGTCCCCCGCAGGAAGCGACGCACATTCGCAGTCAAGCCCGCAAGTTGAAAAGCGCGGCTCCGGCAATAGTTTGCGTTGCACTTTTCGCGCAATGGCCAATTCCGCATCACGTGGCCGCCGCTCTTCAGGACTGGCGTCTATGTGCTTCTTGACAATCGAAAGAAAATGCCGGTTATCCCAAGGCTTTGGGATAAAGTCACATGCCCCGTGATGCATTGCCTCAACTGCCAGTTCGATGGTGCTCCATCCCGTCATGGCGATGACAGGCGTTTCCGGGCGCTGTGCGCGAAGCCGGTCAAGCAAACGCAGTCCCTCTTCACCGGAGGTCGTGTCCCAGGTGTAATTCATATCCACCACTATCAGGTCATGATCTCCGTAGGCCGCGGTCTCTAGAGCGGCATTAGGCGAACCAACCTCCTCGGTCCTGTAGCCGGAACCCTTAAGAAGCAGCCGCAGCGCTTCGCGAACATCCTGTTGGTCATCTACTACCAGCACTTTGCGAACGCCGGTTTGTTGATCCATCAATGCCTCAGCCGTCATTCCTAGCCTGTGCACAGACAAAAGCACTTCTATTTCCATCGTCAATTGTTATCATTCGATGTCCTTTCAGCGCCTTATCTCGCGTAAACTCAAAATGCGTGTTCGTTTGTGAACAGCATTCATCCCATGCTCGGCGAAATCGCGCGCCGGGCAAAATATTCACTGAACTAACGTCACAAATCTCCGGAAATCGCCATCTATGATAACTATGTCAACGGCGCAGGCATATTTACCAGTACGATTGTACGCGCAACGAGGGCGGCTGCTCAGCCTTCGAGCCATTGCCGCGCTATCTTTCGCTATAGCACTCTGTTGCGCCTCCTTAGTTTTCGCAACGCTTTATAATCTCGATCAAAGCTACCCGGTCGCCGCAGTCCACAGTCAGTCGCGGCCGCTTTCCGATACCTCTTCCATTTTCGTTTCTCAAACCGCTCCCCGGTCCACGATTGCTGGCGCCGTGAGCGGCGCAAAGGCGGAACAAGGAGTAGCCAAGCCGCTGTCAGTCGCACGCACGCATGACGAGTTGCTTGCGTTGGAGCGGCGGGGCGAACGAAACTATGTCGAGTTCAGTATCGCCCGATCAGACCGGTTTCAGCCCATTGGTCCAGTGCATATTGGTCTGTGGCGCACAGACCCAAAGCACTCTTCCGTTCGCATCAGTGTCCTAATCGATGGACGTCGCACCGACTTTAAGCGCGTGGATCTCTATGAAGCTCTCTCGATTCCAATGGCGCATTCGCAGCGGTTGGAACTGGTGATAAACAGCGTGGCTCGAAATCACATTACTGGCTACTTAGCAGAACCGAAAAAACCCTAATACGTGGGCGCCGCAATCTGATGCCGCGCTGAATCGGGCACAATGGCTGCATTGAGCACTATCAAAGCAGAAATGGATCGATGCCTTCGCGAGGCCATTGAACAAAGGCACCTGCTGAAGCTCGTCTATCAAAACAAGATTCGCATCGTGGAGCCTCACGATTACGGCATTCATAATGGCTCTGCCAAACTCCTGGGATATCAGATTGGCGGAGCCAGTAGCGGCCGGCTCCCGAATTGGCGCTGGATGGAAGTCGATGGCATTACCGATTTTCAGATTCTGGACCAAACGTTTGCCGGAGGACGGCAAGTACCCACCGGCAAACATTACCAATGGGATGAGTTATTTATTCGCGTCCAGCCAGCGAAACAGGCGAAAGGGGTTGGGTGACGCCGGTTCCTCCGTCGGCGCCTTCGCACCAGCCTACGGCCTCTTGATCCACTTCTCGTATTCGCGCGTGTGCCGCGACTCGAGCGAAACTTCGCGCCCAGCGATAAACATCTGCTTAATGTTGGTCTTCGCCTCCATCGGGTCGCCGTCGGTCAGAATAAAATCGCCGCTCTTACCTTTTTCAATCGAGCCTAATTGACTGCCTACTCCTAGAATTTCGGCGCTGTTGATGGTTAGGTCTTTGAGTGCTTCCTCTCTGGGTAGGCCAAATGCAACAGCCTGAGCGGCTTCAAACGGCACATTGCGCGCAAACTCAACGTCAAAGGTTCCGAAGCAGAGCTTCACGCCTGCTTTGTAAAATTCATTCGGCAAAGTGTATGCCGCGTCGTAAGGATCGTCATCGCGCATCGGCAACTGAAACGTCTTCCCCAACACGACCGGAATATCATGCGCCTTCAGTAGCGGGCCCGCGCTTCCCAGTTCACGTGGGTCCGCGATGATGATTTTCACCTTTTCCTTTTCCGCGAATGCGATGGCGTCTTTAATCATACGCTCGCGCTCAGCTCGCACGAACAACGGCAGTTTGCCGTCAATCACTGGAATCATTGCCTCCAATCGTATGTCGCGCTTGAACTCAGGACCACCCGTCGCCTTGGCAAGTTCATAGCGGCGCGCATCTTCAAAGAATTGGCTGACTTCATCCAACTTTTGTTTGTACTGACGTTCTTCTTCCGCGTAGCTGCGCGTGGGCCCTCCCAATAGAGCCGCAAAGCCTCCGCGTCCGCCCACACCCTGAATCTCGGGGAACAACATGTCCATCGCGGCAGTGGGTTTTACCGCCATGTCCTCCCACGTCCAGCCATCCAGATGCATAAGCGCCGCTTGGCCCGTAATGATGGAGCCCCCACCGCCCCCGCGTCCACCTCTCCCACCGCTGCCGGGCAACGCAACTACAGTGGTAACACCTGATGCGCGTGTCACATCGACGTGTTCACTGGAAGGGTTGAATGCAATCTGGGCGCGCAATTCCGGGTTAAACATGCCCATTTCGTCGAGATCGATCGTGTCGCGTAACGACTCAATCTCTTCAAGACCCACATTCGTAGCAGCATTGATCAAGCCGGGATAAAGTTGGAGCCCATGGCCATCCACCACCCTGGTGCCGCCATGCGGTGCCACGTGCGTGCCAACCTCAGCGATTTTTCCGTCGATTACCAGTACGGCGCCGTTGTGAATATCGGCGCCCACAACCGGATGTACGTCGACGTTGCGGACCAACACGGAATTGTCGGCCGCGCTCAAAACGAAAGCCGCCGCGAAGGCAGCCCCAACGGCGAGAAGTTTGTCAGTCAAACTCGTCTTCATTTAGCGGTTCTCCTCCAACGGGGTCGTTGCCCGGTTGGCGGCTCCAGTCGGCCGCCCTCCGCGTTGCGCATTGGCTTGAGCGTTCTCCTTCTCGATCAACTGCTTTTTCTGCTCATTGAATTTCGGCCGCGTTTCCAGATCTTTGTCCCGGTCGAAATACTCGTGACCGTCGATCCACACCTTCATGCACTTTGAATAATTCGAAAGCGGATCGTGGTCGAACAGTGCTAAGTCGGCTGATTTACCGACTTCGATTGATCCGACCTTGTCGTCGATGCCCAACTGCTTCGCCGGATTGATGGTCACCATCGCCAGCGCTTCCGTCGGAGTCATGCCGCCATAACGCATCGTCTTCGCCGCTTCCAGATTCAAATGGCGTTGTAGCTCATCGGAATCGGAATTCACAGAAACCACAACTCCTTTGCGCGTCATGATCGCCGCGTTATATGGAGTGGCGTCGAACGCCTCAATTTTGTACGCCCACCAATCGCTGAACGTGGATGCGCCTGCTCCGTGTTCCGCAATTTCCTTTGCCACCTTATAGCCCTCGAGTACGTGTTGGAAAGTACGAATCTTAAATCCCATCTCATCAGCGACGCGAATCAGCATCAGGATTTCATCCGACCGATAGCAATGCGCATGTACATACCGCTTGCCTTCTAATACCTCCACGAGAGGCTCAAGCCGCAGATCCTTGCGCGGAGGAATGGGATGCCCCCCGCGCGCCACCCGGTCGTTATAATCCTTCCACTCCGCCTGATAGTTTTTGGCTTCGGTGAAGCTCTCGCGAATAACCTCTTCAACGCCCAGTCGCGTTCCCGGATAACGCCTCTCCGCGGCTTGTCCTTGAGTAAAGAAGTTCTGTTGGGGTTCACCTGCGCGTTTGGGATTTTCACCGAGGGCGAACTTAATTCCCGGCTTCGCGCCTTCCATGAGCATCTCGGGTGCTGTCTTGCCCCACCGAAGCTTCACTACCACGGTCTGGCCCCCAATCGCATTAGCACTGCCATGTAGCACGTTAGAAATGGTTAGGCCACCTGCCAGCGCCCGATAAATATTGATGTCTTCGGGGTTGATGACGTCCTTGATATTTACCATCGAGGAGTCCGAAACTGTTCCCTCGTTAACCCCGCCTTCAATCGCGGTGTGCGAGTGACAATCGATGATGCCGGGCATCAAATACTTTCCGGTAGCGTCCACTACGGTTGCATCGGCAGGTGCGCTTACGTTCTTTCCGATCGCGGCAATCTTGCCATTTTCGATCAAAACGCTTCCGTTCTCGACCGTGCCTTTCGTCACCGTTAATACCGTGGCATTTCGAATGAGAACGGTTTCCGCTCCACCGGACCCCACAGTCAGTAAGGCAACACCAATAATCGGCAATAAAGGTCGCATCTAGTTTCGTCCTCCATCCGTCATGCCATCCGCGGCGGGGGTTGGATTTCCACGGCGTGTTCCCGGCGCTCCCCCATTAGGTGGTCCTTGTTGCAGTTCCTTCGAGGGTTGGTAAACGGTACCGTCCACAAATACATATTCGATCGTCGTTTTGTCGTCGAAGGCGTCGCCCTTGGTAACCACCACATTCGCGATCTTGCCCTTCTCCACGCTGCCCAGCCGGTCAGCAACTCCGTAAATTTCGGCTACGTTCAACGTCAGCGCGCGTACCGCATCGGCCCGTGACAGTCCAGCGTCAATCGCTTTCTTAACGGCGCGCTTTAGGTCCGGTGCGGTGTCCACACCGTCGGAATAGAACGCGAACTTCACGCCGGCTTTTGCAAACATGCCTGCAACCGCAGGCGCTTGCTCCCGAATCACCAGGTCGCGATAATTCGGAACATCGGTTGGATCGGTATCTCGTTGAGCAACCGGCCATTTCAAACTGATCAGTGCCGGTACGTTCGACTGTTGGATCTGGTCCACTCGCTTGAATGCCTCATGCATTCCGTAGAGCACGAACGGCGTCTTCAATTCCTGCCCGAAAGCAATCATGCGATCGATCTGTTGTTCTTGATCTGCCGGCAACAAAATTCGCGGTGATTCCGCCAATCCTTCCAGATCGTGATCGTACTCCGGCCGTTTATTGCCGTTCGGACTTGCAGCATAGATTTGTTTCGCCTGCTTATATTGATCCAAATCGAGGTAGAGCTGCCGAATGTAACTGATATTCCCCATCAGGGATGATGGGAACCCACGCCCGCCTCCAAAGCCGCCTACTCGAAACAGAATCTGTTGGCCGATGGGTTGCGCGACCACCATGTCCCGGCCGCTATCTCCCGAAAGATCGATAATTGCCCCAAGTCCCTCCACGATGCCGCGATTCGGAAACGTTGCGGCCGACGTGAATCCCGCTGCACGCGCCGCTTCCAGCCGATTGTCCGTAGGAGTGACCAGGTCGGCCGCCCGTTCGAACGAATAAGTCTGTGGCCGGCTCTCCGGTCCCCGCGAGCGCGCTTGAGCCGCCTCCATACCTTCCGAAATCTGCTCTTCTGTTGTCGTCTGAGGAGTCGGCGGTTGCGCCGGGGCTTGTGGTTGAGTCGGAGCGGCAGCACCAGCGGCGCGACCTGCTGGGGCCGGGATAGCTCCCGGTATGCCCCACGTACTCAGGCCGTCAATAAAGCCCGGATACACCGTCAAACCATTCCCATCAATGACCCACGCGCCCGCTGGTATCGTAGCGTTAGGTCCGACATTTTCAATCAGTCCGTTGCGCAGCACCACCGTTGCCTTCGGCAAGTCTGCGCCGCTCACTGTTACGACATGAGCGTCTTTGATTGCTACCGCGGTAGGAACTGCAGCCCGAAGAAACGGGGCCGCGAGCAGTGCTACTGCCGCAAGGGCATGACTATACTTCATAAGCGAGGCTCCCAGTCACAATTAAATGAGAAATTTCTTATTGTGACACAAGGAGGCGCATCAGCTTGTCCGTCAGTTACTTGACATGCATTTAAATTTGCGGATGCAGGCCAAAGAAGCCGCGACATGCCGCTCATGCGTGCTAGGTTGCCGCCATGAAGGGAATTAATTCCAAAAACGAGTCAATCACGGCTCCTTTGTTGAAGGACATGATTGCGCAAGATAAGGCCAATACCAAGGTCACCCAGGAAAACGCCTCCATCAGTTCAAACCCGTTGGATCCTCCTGCACTGTATGAAGACGCGGGTGATGGTTACAACGCCGATTTCACATTTCCTCAAGAGTAGTCTTGAAGCTGGAGCGAACTCCATGTTCGCTTCAGCTTTGACATCTTTCATTTCGCTACACTAAACCTTCATAGCCTGCCAGCCAGGCGGTGCTTGGTCAACATTGACCAGAATCGCCAGGCCTCTGCGCAGGGTTGCCGGACAGTTTTTCTTAAGATGAAGCGACAGACAACCTACCGCGATGCCGGAGTCAACATCGATGAGGCTGAGCGTGCTGTTTCGCAGATTAAGCGCTTTGCAACAAAAACACTGAATCCCAATGTCCTCACTTCTATCGGAAGTTTCGGCGCCGGATTCTCGCTGAAAGGTTGGCGCGATCCTGTGCTCGTCAGTTCCGCTGATGGTGTCGGCACCAAACTGAAAATCGCCTTCGCCACAGGCCGTCATGACACTGTGGGCGAAGACCTCGTCAATCACTGCGTGAACGATATCGCTGTACAAGGCGCAACTCCTCTCTTTTTTCTCGATTATTTTGCAGTGGGCAAGCTTGATGCCCAAGTCTGCGCCAGCGTAGTATCAGGCATCGCCCGCGGCTGTAAGCAAAATGGTTGTGCTCTCATCGGCGGCGAGACTGCTGAAATGCCCGGAATGTACGCCGAAGGTGAGTACGATCTCGCCGGATTCATCGTTGGCTGCGTCGAGCGTAAAGGCATGCTGACCGGCGAAAGCATTGTTCCAGGCGATCTGCTGATCGGTCTCCCCTCTCAAGGACTTCACACCAACGGGTATTCGCTTGCGCGCAAACTGCTGCCCAAGATCTCGGAAGATCTCGCCGACGAACTGCTCAAAGTTCATCGATCCTATTTGACGCCAATCCGTGCCCTCCACGACGCCAAACTCCTCAAAGGAGCGGCGCACATCACAGGAGGTGGTCTCACGGACAACGTGCCGCGCGTCCTTCCGACCGGCTGCGCGGTGGAAATTGAGCCAAACTCCTGGCCGAAACAGCCGATTTTCGAGCTCCTTCAGCGCCTCGGCAACATTCCGGAAGATGATTTTCGCCGCACCTTCAATCTCGGCATCGGAATGGTTCTTATCGTTGCCGCGAACAAATTTGGGTTCGTTTCGCAAATTCTGACGAAGCTTCGGGAGCCCTTTCATCAGATCGGTCGCGTAATACCCGCCAAATCGAAGCGCGAACCCAAGGTCAATTACTTGTGAAGCGTCTGGGTATTCTGCTTTCGGGCCGAGGATCGAACTTTGAGGCGATTGCCCAAAACGTTCTCGGCGGGCGGCTGGACTGTGAAATTGGGTTCGTTTTTTCAAATAAGCCGAACGCGGCCGGACTTGCTCGCGCTCGCGAGTTGAGCCTGCCGTGCGGATGCATCCCGTCGGCAGGCGTGGATCGGGTAGCCTTCGACTTGCAAGTTATTGATCTGCTGAAGCAGCACAACGTTGATTGGGTTTGTCTCGCAGGCTATATGCGCTTCCTGAGCGGTGGCTTTGTTTCGCAATTTCAGGGTCGTATCCTGAACATCCACCCTTCCCTGCTCCCGGCGTTTCCCGGTCTGGACGCCCAATACCAGGCGCTAACGCATGGCGTAAAGTTGACGGGTTGTACGGTTCATTTCGTAGACGAGAACCTGGATAGCGGCCCTATTCTGTTGCAAGCGCCTGTTCCGGTTCTCGATAACGATACAGTGGAGACACTTTCAGCGCGGATCCTACTCGAAGAACATAAAATCTATTCGGACGCCATCGCCTGGGTCTTAAAGGGCAATTATCGTGTAGAGGGTCGGCGCGTAATTCGGACTTAACAAATAGAAGCAGATGTTGAAAACCGCCTTAGCAATCGTAGTCGCAATCATCTTGATTGTTTTTGGGTTCGTTTGGTTCTCGGGCAAGCATGTCGATCTGAAGCTTGCCCAGCCAGTGTCTGCCATTGGCACTGAAACGCCTGTTCGCATCCAGGCGGACGGCCCGAACGGAATTAAATCCTTTTCGGCTTCCGTCGAGCAGGATGGTCAGACAGCTTCCGTGTATCACGATGCGACCAAGTCCAAGCAGCCGACGCGCATCTACAGCTTCACCGCCGGAAAGAAGCAGGCGGCATTCCTGAAAGAAGGTTCAGCCAAGCTGATCATTGAAGCGAAATCAAATGATTTTCGCGGCAGCACTACAAACTTCACCAAAGATATACAGGTGGTCCTCCGCCCGCCTACCGTTGTTGCTGATGGCCGCCAGCACTACATAAACCAGGGTGGCGCGGAGCTTGTGCTTCTCGATCTTGGCGGCAATTGGACCGACGCGGGCGTTCGCGTGGCCAATTACGCGGCGGGCACGTTCCCCATGCCCGGCCAGCCGAATAACAGCAACAGCCGCTTCTCATTGTTTCCATATCCATGGGACGTAAGTCCGGATACAACACCGGTCGCGTTCGCGCGTAACGGAGCCGGAACCGAGGTTACGACCACTTTCTGGGTGAAGGTCTTTCCAAAAAAGTTTCGCGAGAGCAACATTCAATTGACCGACAAGAATATGCAAAAGGTTGTTGGTGAACTCGATCCGGAAGGTACCGGCAGTCTGGTGGATCGGTTCGTCAAGCTGAACCGCGAAATGCGCCGCGAAAACGCGCAGACCATTTACAACCTGCGCAATAACACCGAAAAACGTATTCTCTGGTCGGGGCCGTTTATTCCGGTCAAAGGTGCGCGCGAGTCATATTTCGCCGATAAGCGCAGCTACATTTATAACGGCAGGAAGGTGGACGAGCAGGTCCATCTCGGCTATGACCTGGCTCAGACAACGAATATGCCCGTCAAGGCAGCGAACGCCGGCAAAGTGATCTATGCCGACCGGTTGGGTTTGTATGGTAATTGCGTCATCATCGATCACGGCTATTCGCTACAGAGCCTCTATGGCCACATGAGCAAGTTGCTGGTGAAGGTTGGGGACATGGTCCAGAAAGAACAGGAGATCGGGATTAGCGGCGCGACCGGCATGGCCTTCGGGGATCATGTTCACTTCAGCATGATGATCGCCGGATATCAGGTAGATCCGAAGGAATGGTGGGACGAGCACTGGATTCACGACCGAATCCTGAGCAAGATCGGGAGCGGCCAGGAAAGCGCGAAAGAATCAGCGCCCTCCGGAGCCAGGATAGCCGCAGGTAGCCATCACAAAAAGGCACACCACAGATAACAAAAAGGCCCAAAGCGCTTCCGCTCCGGGCCTTTTCTTTTGTCCTTCTATCGTCTACTTCTTGTTGTTCTCTTCGTCCTCGTCGTGCTTGCCTTGGCTTAGCTGCTTCATGCGCTCTTCGCGCCGGGCAGCCCGTTCCGCAGCTCGTTTGACGAGTTCGGAACCAACCAGTTCCAGCTTTGCTGTTTCGGCGCCATCGCCCTTACGCCAGCCGATCTTGACGATCCGAGCGTAGCCGCCGTTGCGCTGATTGAATCGAGGTCCGAGCTTCTCGAACAGCTTCGTCACCGCTTCTGGCTTCAGCAGAAAAGCTGCTGCCTGCCGCCGCGCGTGAAGGTTGTCTTCCTTAGCGAGCGTGATCATTTTCTCAACCAGCGGTTTGGCGGCCTTCGCCTTCGGAACCGTGGTCGTGATCCGCTCTTCTTCGATAACGTTGGTCACGAGCCCGCGCAACAATGCGCGCCGGCCACTTAAGTCACGTTTAAGTTTTGCTCCGGCCTTCCGATGCCGCATGGTTATTCCTCAACTCCGGAATATCCCTCGTTCGAGTATCCATCGTTGCCGTAATCGGAAGGCGCAGGCACTGGAACGCCACCGATCAGCCGTCCTTGGGAATCGAACTTCATTCCGAAGGTCAGGCCTAGACCGGACAAAATTTCCTTGATTTCGTTCAGCGACTTGCGGCCGAAGTTCTTCGTCCGAAGCATTTCCGATTCGCTCTTCTGAACCAGATCGCCGATGGTCTGAATATTGGCGTTCTTCAGGCAATTGTAGGAGCGAACGCTGAGTTCCAGCTCTTCCACCGAACGATTCAGCACTTCGTTCATCTGGCTTGCAGCGCGCTCTGCGGGTTCCTCTGCAACTTCCGGCGTTTCCTCGAAGTTGATGAAGATAGTCATATGATCCTTCAGCAGCTTCGCGGCCTGGCCGATAGCGTCTTGCGGCGAAATTGCGCCATTCGTCCACACTTCGATGGCCAGCTTGTCGTAGTCCGTATTCTGGCCCAAGCGGGCGGCTTCAACGGTGTAGTTGACCTTACGAACGGGCGAATGAACTGAGTCGATCGGGATGTAGCCGATCGGCAGATCCTCGTCGTAGTTGCGGTCAGCCGATACATAACCGCGGCCGCTCTTGATCCGCATCTCGATATTGAGCTTGCCGCCCTCACCAACGGTGGCGATATGCAGGTTGCGGTCGAGAACTTCGACATCGTTGTCGGTCTCGATCTGGCTGCTCATCACTTCACCCGGAGTTTCCACTCGCAGCCGGGCGATGCGCATACCTTCGCCGATCATTTTGAATGGAACCTGCTTCAAGTTGAGGATGATGTCAGTGGCGTCTTCCACCACGCCCGGAATCGGGCTGAACTCATGTGAAACGCCCTCGATCCGAACGCCGGTGATTGCGGCGCCTTCAATTGAGCTTAGGAGCACGCGGCGCAAACCGGTGCCAATGGTCGATCCAAATCCGCGCTCGAACGGCTGGGCGGTGAACTGCCCGTAACGTTCTGTCAGACTTTCGGTATTCGCTACTAATCGCTTCGGCTTCTGAAATCCTTTGAACATACTTTCTTTTCTTGAACCCTTCTTCGTCGATTTATCGAAGGCGACTACTTCGAGTACAGCTCGACGATGAGCTGTTCGTTCAATTGAATCTGCACCAACTCGTCACGTTTTGGTTGTTGCAAAACTCGCGCTTTCAAGGCATCCCGGTCAACTTCCAGCCAGCTAGGGCTGGGGGTGTGAGCCGTGGCGTCTCGCGCGGAGAGAATAGTTGTATTGTTTCTGCTGCTCTCGCGAATTTCAATGCTGTCGCCAGGCTTGACTGTGTAGGAAGGAATGTTGACTTTGCGGCCATTCACGTTCAGGTGCCCGTGACGGACCAACTGGCGGCCTTGTGCACGGCTGGTAGCCAAACCCATGCGGTAGACCACGTTATCGAGACGCCGCTCCAACATGCCAAGCATCTGCTCGCCGGTAATACCTTTTTGATTCACGGCCTTCTCGTAAAGGTTCCGGAATTGACCTTCCAGAATGCGATAGTAACGCCGTGCTTTCTGTTTTTCACGAAGCTGCAGGCCGTAGCCGACAAGCTTCGCCTTCTTATCTTTTCCGTGCTGTCCCGGAGCAAAGTTACGCTTCTCAATAGCGCATTTTTCCGAGTGACAACGCTCGCCTTTCAAAAATAACTTCATGCCCTCGCGTCGGCAAAGCCTGCATACGGGGCCGTTATAACGTGCCAATCAATGACCTCCAATCGCCCGTAGGCGGTTATTCAGGTGCGGTTTACAACCAAGGTCTTCTTCCCGCTTAAACTACAAACCGAACAAACTCAAACTCGCCCCGTCTTACCGGACGCTCCGCTATACGCGACGCTTCTTGGGCGGACGGCACCCGTTGTGAGGAATCGGCGTAACGTCCTTGATTCCACGAACTTCTATGCCGGCCGTCGCCAGCGCGCGAACAGCCGATTCGCGCCCGGACCCAGGACCAGCAACACGAACTTCCACAGCACGCAGACCAGCTTCCTTGGCTTTGTTGGCGGCAGTTAACGAAGCCTGCTGCGCGGCGAAAGGAGTACCCTTGCGCGATCCGCGAAAACCAAGCGAACCGGAACTCGACCAAGCCAACGTATTGCCCAAAGGATCGGTGAACGTGACAATCGTGTTGTTGAATGACGCCTGGATATGAACAGTACCGTAAGGGACGTTCTTCTTTTCCTTCTTCTTGAAGGTCTTTTTCTTTGCAGCTTTTGCTGGTGCTTTCGCCATCTGGTCTTCTCCCCGCCCTAGGTCTTAGATGTTGCCTTCTTCTTATTCGCGACTGTGCCCTTACGGGGACCCTTGCGAGTGCGTGCGTTGGTGTGAGTACGCTGCCCGCGGGCCGGCAAGCCACGGCGGTGGCGCAATCCGCGGTAAGAACCCATCTCCATCAGGCGCTTGATGTTCATCGAGACTTCCTTACGCAGGTCGCCTTCGATCGCACCTTCTCCTTCAATCAGGTTGCGGAGATGGTTCACTTCCTCTTCAGAAAGATCGCTGACCTTCTTCTCCGGATCTACCTGCGCCCGATGAAGAAGCGACAGCGAGCGGGTCCGCCCGATGCCGTAAATATAAGTAAGTCCGATGACAGCTCGTTTTCTTGCTGGTAAGTCTACGCCTGCAATACGCGCCATATAAGTTCCTCTAACCCTGCCGTTGCTTGTGCTTCGGGTTAGTGCAAATGACGCGCACCACCCCGTGGCGATGGATCACCTTGCACTTGTCACACAATTTCTTAACTGATGCTCGCACTTTCATACTTACGTTTCAGGCGCGCTAAAACGCGCCTATCCTTTCACCAGTAACTCTAAAATTCGTCCTCGCGTTCGGTCTTGAACCGAAAGCGCCACTCGCACCCGATCTCCAACTCGCAAATGCACAAAATTCGCTTTTCGCGTACTCGGTAGATGGGCCGTCAGCTGATGCTCACCTTCCAACCGCACTCTCACCAACGAACTCGGAAGAAACTCTACCACCGTGCCGTCAGCCGTTCTCTCCTCATTCACGGCCGCGATAACACCCACGGTCCATTGTCCGTGACCGCAACCATATGCTCAAAATGGGCTGAATACGACCCATCTTTCGCCACTGCCGTCCATTTGTCGGGCAACACTTTAGTTTCCGGCTTTCCCGCGTTGACCATCGGCTCAATGGCAAAAACCATACCCGGTTTCAAACGCGGATTTTCACCGCGCCGGTCTACGTAATTCGGAACCTGCGGCTCCTCGTGCAGAGAAGTCCCGATTCCGTGCCCAACAAACTCGCGAACAATCGAAAAGCCATGCGAAGTTACATGCTTTTCGACCGTCCCACAAACATCAAACAGGCGATTGCCGGCTCTCACGCGGTCAATCGCCAATTCCAAGCTCTCTTCGGTGATGTTCAACAGGCACTTCACCGAATCATTGATCTCGCCCACCGGCACCGTTATCGCCGAGTCGCCATAATAGCCATTCAGCAACACGCCCGTGTCAATCGAAACAATATCGCCCGACTTCAACTTGCGCTTCGGCGAAGGCATCCCGTGAATCACTTCTTCGTTCACCGAAGTACACAGCACAAACGGATATTTTGTACCCGCCGCCTGCGTGTAATATCCCTTAAAGGCCGGTTTCGCACCGGCATCCGAGATCATTCGCTCCGCTGCAGCTTCCAGATCATGCGTGGTCACGCCTTCGCCAACCATCGCCTTCAAATCCTGCAGGATTCGATATACCAGCAGACCACTACGCCGCAGCTTGTCAAGCTCAACCGAGCTTCTACGAACAATCAATTCCTGGTACCCGCGTCGGAAACGCTCAAAACTCCAGCTTCCGCACGATCACGGGCCATGCCAGCTTTAGCCAAACCAGCAGCCCGAAGTTCATCGCAAATTGTATTCGAGATCTGATCAGGAGTAGCTCCCGCACCACCGACCTCAAACACGGGCACACCTTGCTGCCGAAAATAATCCAATAGCGGGCGGGTTTGCACCTCGTACTGATCCAAACGCTCCCGGATTACCGGCTCTTGGTCATCCTCTCGCGTCACGAGCTTCGTTCCGTCCAAATCGCAAATGCCAGCAATTTTCGGCGGGTTCGTTTTCAGACTGTAGAGGGTTCCACAAAGAGGGCAAATACGGCGGCCACTTAAACGAGCGACAATACGCTCGTGGTCAACCACCAAGTGTACCACAACGGGGCCAAATCCGTATGTCCTTACCAAATCAAGCAATACCTTGGCTTGGTTCAGCGTTCGGGGGTAGCCGTCCAGTATCATTCCTTCCTGACAATCCGCTTGCGCCAATCGATCCCGGATTAAGTCGTTTACCAATTGATCCGGCGCCAGTTTTCCGGCCTTGATGAGCCCCTCGGAATTCCGTCCCACCGCGTCGCCCGCTTCAATATGCGTCCGCAGCATGTCCCCAGTGGATATGTGCGGACCGGGGATGCAGCGCTTTAAAAGCTTAGATTGCGTTCCCTTGCCGGAACCCGGGGGACCGAAAAGGATTAAAGCCGGAGCTGGCAGGAGTGAGTTTCCGGAGGTCAAAGTATCTGGAGTGTCTAGCTGCGGCGGCCGCGAACCCGGCCGGCGCGCGGAGTGAAGCCCTCATAGTGACGCATAATCAACTGCGCCTCAATCTGATTCACGGTATCCATCGCAACGCCGACAACGATCAAGAGCGACGTTCCGCCGAAATAAAATGTCACGCCCAAGCCATCCAACAGGAATCGTGGGAAATGCGCATCGATAAAGTTGCCGACCAGCGGAAGATGCTGCAGCTTAATTCCCGAGATCATGATCATGGGAATCAGGGACAGGATCGATAGATAAAGACCGCCAACGACTGTGATCTTGGACAAAATCTTGTCCATGTAATCCGCCGTGTTCTTGCCCGGACGGATGCCTGGAACGAATCCGCCGTACTTGCGCATGTTATCCGCCGCTTCGTTCGGGTTAAAGATGATGGATACATAGAAGAAGCAGAAGAAAACGATCAAAATCACATAGACGAGATAGTACAGAGGCTCCGAGCCTCCTAAAGCGCCGAGCATGCTGCTCAACCAGGCGTTGTTTTTGACCGTGTCCCATTGTAAGAGCGTCTGCGGAAATGCGAGCAGTGAAGAAGCAAAGATGATGGGAATGACACCGCCGGCATTTACTTTCAAGGGAAGGTGCATCGATTGACCACCCATCATTCGACGCCCGATCACGCGTTTAGCGTATTGAACCGGAATACGCCGCTCCCCACGTTCCACGAGCACGATGAATGCAACTACGGCTACCATGATCACCAAAATCAGCATCATCTGCAGCGCGTTCCATTGGTGCGTGATGAAAGTGTTCGTATAAATGCTGCTGATAGCTTGCGGCAGCCCCACGATGATGCCGACGAAGATGATCAGCGACATGCCGTTACCGATACCACGATCGGTAATCTGCTCACCGAGCCACATGATGAACGCCGTGCCAGTCGTGAAGGTCAGCGTGGTCATGAAGA
>DASREJ010000226.1:0-10251 GCA_035652115.1 Bryobacteraceae bacterium | reverse complement strand
TGGATTTCAAGACCGATTCGCAACTCGGTTGCGGCAGCAGCACTCTCTTTATTGAGGTAGATGATTTCAGCGACATTCGCAAGCGCGTTGACGGCGTTGAAATCGTGGTGCCGGAGCGCGTCACGTTCTACGGCATGCGCGAGATTGGAGTACGGGAACCCGGCGGTCATTTGCTTGTCTTTGCGGCGAAAGAACCCGCCGCGTAAGAAGCCGGCTTACGACTGCACCAGCGCTGCGCGCTGCTCGTTGTGGTGGCGAACGTCAATGCCCTTCACGAGGAAAAGAACGTCTTCCGCGATATTTGTGGCGTGATCCGCAACACGTTCCAAGTTCCGTACCACCGAAAGCAGATATAGCGCCTGCGAGATTTGCTGCGGGTTCTTCTCCATAAAGCTGATCAGCTCGTGATAGCTGGCCGTGCGCAAGTTGTCCACCGCATCATCCGATGCCAGAACGCTACGCGCCAGTTCGGCATCGCGCTGCACAAATGCGTCCAGCGCTTTACGAACCATTCCTTGTGCCAGGCCGGCAATATGGGGGATGTCAATAGCAGGGCGAATAACCGGCTCTTTTACCAGAGCCTGCGCCGCTTGCGCGATGCTTACCGAAAGATCGCCCATGCGTTCCAGATCGTTGTTGATTTTGATTGCCGCAGTCACCAGCCGAAGATCCGCTGCCAGCGGCGCCTGCAAAGCAAGCAGGCTAATCGCCATGTCGTCAATCTCAATTTCAAGCTGGTTGACCCGCGCTTCGTTCTTAAGCACCTGGTCGGCCAGCTCCACGCTCTTCTCGACCACGCCCTGAACGCTGCGGTAAATTGCCGTCTCTACCAGCGCGCTCATCTCCAGCAGTTTTGCTTTGAGCTGCTCTAGTTCTTGTTCAAAATGACGCACTTTAGATCTGAATTCCTCCGGATTCAACCGAATCGACCGGTTACGTAATCTTCGGTCTCCTTCTTGCTCGGATTCTGAAAGATTTTTCTCGTGTCGTCGAATTCGATCAGTTTGCCTAACAGGAAAAAGCCCGTGTAATCGGCCAGGCGGGCGGCCTGCTGCATGTTGTGAGTCACGATCACAATTGTCGTAATGTCCTTAATTTGAAAAAGCAGCTCTTCGATTTTTAATGTGGCGATGGGGTCAAGCGCCGAACACGGTTCATCCAGCAGCAGCACTTCCGGTTCAACCGCAAGTGCGCGTGCAATGCACAACCGCTGCTGCTGCCCTCCGGACAGTGCAGACGCGGGCTTTCTCAGTTTGTCCTTGACTTCATTCCACAGTGCAGCGTGGCGCAGACTTCTCTCAACAGCCATTTCAATAACAGAGGATTTGCGAACTCCATTCACTCGCAGGCCGTAAGCGACGTTGTCAAAAATTGTTTTAGGGAAGGGATTCGATTTTTGAAACACCATTCCCACGCAGCGACGGACGTATGTCACATCCATGTCATGGATATTCTGACCGTCCAGCAACAATTCACCTTCAACGCGCGTATTCCGGACCGTTTCATTCATCCGGTTCATGGTGCGAAGGAATGTCGACTTGCCGCATCCCGATGGGCCTATAAACGCTGTGATCTTATGTGAAGCGATAGAGAGGCTAATGCTATGGAGAGCTTGAAAGGTGCCGTAGTAGAAGTTTAGGTTGTTAGCGTAAAGTTTTGGCGTTGCGGCAGCCTTTTGCACTCCGCTTCCTTCCCGAATCGCAGTTGTTGCCTCTTTAGCGAGTTGGTTTTGAGATGTTGCCACGTGTTATCTCCGTGAGGACGCCGCACCGCGCGCAATAATCATTCTTGCAGTTAGGTTGATCGCAAGGACTAGAGATAGCAGAACAAAGCCGGCAGCCCAAGCCTGTTGATGCAGGTCTTCCTCCGGCGCGATGGCGTAGTTGTAAACCATCACCGGCAATGTTGCGATAGGTTGTAGCCAGCCGTGGCTCCAAAACATATTTCCCAAAGCCGTAAATAATAGCGGAGCCGTCTCCCCGGCCACACGCGCCAGGTTCAGCATCATGCCCGAGATCAGCCCGGAGATCGCGGCGGGGACAACCACTGTAAAAATCGTCTTGGCCCGCGTAGCTCCCAAGGCCATGGCGCCTTCGCGTAATGAATTAGGAACGGCGCGCAGAAATTCCTCTGTCGTGCGCACAGCAATCGGAATCATCATGATGCCGAGCGCCACACCTCCGGCCACTGCGGAAAAATGTTTCATCGGCCGGACAACCAGGGCATATGCAACAATCCCAACCACAATAGATGGAACGCCGTTGAGCAGATCGACCACATAGCGGATGGTGAACGCGAACGCTCTGCCGCTAAACTCCGCAAGGAAAACACCGGCCAAAAATCCAATCGGTACACCAATGCTTGTGGCGAGCAGCAAAACCTTACCGCTCCCGACAATCGCATTTGCCATGCCGCCGCCCGTTTCGCCGGACGGCTTAGGGAGCTTCGTGAAAAAGCTGGGTGTGAGCGACTTGCCACCGTGCCAAAGCAAATAGCCGAGAATAAAAAACAGCACGCCAATCACGAGAATGGTGCATAGCCCCGAAAGGCCCAGCATCACCGCGTTTGTGGCCTTGCGGGCGCGTGAAACGCGGAGATCCAATTCAGGCGCTCCTTTCTGCAGTGGTGGAAATTAGCACGCGGGCGGCGGCGTTGATGATGATTGTTAAGCCAAATAGTACTAGCCCTAGGAAGATCAACGAAGAGATATACAGCGAGCCGCTCGCTTCCGCAAACTCGTTGGCGATTACGGCAGCGATTGAGTAGCCGGGCGATAGCAATGAAGCAGTGATTTTGGGCGTGTTGCCGATTACCATCGTCACGGCCATCGTCTCACCGAGCGCGCGTGCCAGTGCAAGAAAAATTGAGCCGATGATGCCGGTCCTCGCATTTGGAAGAACAATTTGCCACGTAGTCTCCCATTTAGTAGCGCCCACGGCCAAGGCCGCTTCGCGCTGTTCGATGGGAACCGCAAGCAACACCTCGCGCGATACGGAAATGATAAAGGGCACAATCATGATGGAGAGAACTACGCCCGCGGAAAGAAAACTGACGCCAAAAAAATCACCTTGAAAGATAGGTAAAAAACCAAACGCGTTCACCAGCGGCGGAACAACGTAGGCCTTAATAATCGGCGCCAAAACAAAAATGCCCAAAAGTCCGTAGATAACGCTGGGAACCGCTGCCAGTAATTCAATCAAGAACGTGAGCAAACTTGAGAGTTTAGGCGGCGCCATCTCTGACAGGAAAATGGCAGCCGCAATTCCGAGCGGAATTGCAATCAGAAGCGCCAGCGCCGAAGTCACGCACGTTCCATAGATGAAGGGCAATGCGCCGAATTTGTCGCCGTTGGGATCCCATTTCGAACTGACCAAAAAATTCCAGCCGAAAGTCTTAATCGTGGGTTGGGAGTTGATCCAAAGTTCAAATACAATCAGCCCGACGATCACCAGGATGGCAATCGAACTGGCCAAAGTCAGGAGATACGCGATCTCATCGCCCCCGCGCAAGCGATCGATGAAGCCGCTCCGTACGCGGGGAACGTTCCCGGATTCAAAGTAGGCGGAAGTTGCCATACAGGCAGATTAGAGCCACGCCACGAACACTGCTACTGAATCTTGGCGATCTGCTTCTCCTCCGCTGCAACGACTGCTTTGGGTAGACGCGCGTACTGCAGCGCCTCGACCTCGTTCTGACCGGTAGTTATGGCCCATTTTAGAAATCCTCTAATCGCATTGCGCTTATTCGCGTCGTCAATTTTGCTCGGTACCAACAACCATGTATAAGTCGAAATCGGATACGCGGTCTTCCCAGCCGCATTCGTAATAGAAACCGCGAAGTTTGCCGGTATGTCCGTCGTCGACGCAGCTGCGGCGCCGACGGAGTTTAAGTCGGCTTTCACGAACTGGCCCGCGCTATTTTTAACAACTCCAAACGGCAGATTGTTTTTGACCGCATAGATCAGTTCCACGTAGCCAATTGCGCCTGGTTGCTGTTTGATGAATCCGGCCACACCATCATTTCCTTTTCCGCCAATCCCCGCTGGCCAATCCACTGATGCGTTCGGTTTGCCCACTTTAGAAGCCCATTCCGAACTCACTTTCGCCAGATAATCTGTCCAGCAAAATGTCGTACCGCTGCCATCCGACCGGTGCACCACTACAATCTTTTCATTTGGCAGATTGACCCCCGGATTCGCCGACTTGATTTCAGGCGCATTCCACATCGTGATTTTGCCCAAATAAATGCCCGCCAATGCTTCCGGTGTGAACTTCAATGGTTGAGTTACGCCCGAAACATTGTAGCTAGGCACGGCTGCGCCCAACACAGTTGGAAACATCAGCAGATCAAAGCCATGCTTGTCTTTGAATGCTTGCAGTGCTTTCGCATTCAGCGGCATATCGCTCGCACCGAAGTCTACTGTGCTTTCATTTACTCCCCTGATTCCGCCGCCCGAACCGATGGGCTGATAGTTAATCTGAACGTTACTGGATGAAGCGTATTTGTTAAACCACTTCTGATAAATCGGTGCGGGAAATGTGGCTCCCGCTCCGGTTAATTGTGTCTGCGCTGTCAGCGGCAATGTAGCAACAGATGCAAGCGCAAGATACGCAAGTTTCACCCGAAATTCCCTCCTCAAAAGTTGTGTCCAGCATAGATTCCTACGTAGCCAATGTTGAAAGTCGACGAGCCGCTTTCCGGTGCTGTAGGGGTGGATAACCTTAACCAGTATTGAGACCTTGTTAAGAACTGGGTGTGACAATACAGTTACAAATGCGTGAACAAGGGCTGGATGGTCCGGTGAGTACTCGATATTTATTGTTTTGAAGAGCGCTACGGCCGTTTTTGTGGAACCGGGCTGTCGCGGTCGTTCCGGTAAATCGTTCCTTCTTTCATTACAAACAATACGCTTTGAGTCACCTTGATGTTGTCAAAGGGGTTGCCGGGAACGGCCACAATGTCGGCTAGCTTCCCTGTCTCTAGCGTCCCGATTTTGTCTTGCAATCCCAACAGATTCGCAGCCACAGAAGTTCCCGCTCGCAATGACTGCGCTGGAGTCATGCCGTCCGCATTCAATAGCACAAACTCCAGCGCATTATTCCCGTGCGGATAAACAGCCGCGTCCGTACCCAGCGCAATTTTCACGCCCATGGCTAGGGCTCGCCGCACCATCGCGTCTTGCGATTTCACGGCTAGATCCGCCTTCTGCTGCACCAATGGCGGGAATTTAGATTCCGCGATTCCGCTTCGCACCGATAACGTCGGAACCAGATACGTGCCGCGCTCGCGCATCATCCGTAGCGCTTCATCATCAAGAAAAGTTCCATGTTCAATCGAATCGATGCCTGCGCGAATAGCTCGCTTTGCTCCTTCAGCACCGTGCGCGTGTGCTGCCGTTTTGCGTCGCAGTTCATGCGCGGCCGTCACGATCGCATCCATCTCGGCTTGCGTAAGCTGAGGCGCGTCGACGTCGTCCGTGGGTGACAGGACGCCGCCAGTCGGACAACTCTTGATTACGTCAGCGCCATACTTCACATTGAAGCGAACGGCAAAACGCGCCTGGTCGGGTGAATTGATTACGCCATCCTCCGGCCCGGTTTCGTGGTTCAGCAGTCCAAAGCGGAAGCCATCGCCGTCATCGCAGTGGCCGCCCGTTGCGCCCAAAGCATGAACGGCAACCAACATTCGTGGGCCTGGCACAATGCCGCTGTTAATCGCGTTACGCAAACCAATATCCAGAAAATCGCTCGATCCGACATCACGCACTGTCGTAAATCCAGCCATCAGTGTTACTCGCGCGTTTTTGGTGGAGCGAATAGCCTCCTCCGGAATCGTCCGCGTTAGCGCGTTAAGCCGTGCGCCGTTGTAATCCGGATTGAAATCCATGGTCAGGTGAGTATGGGCGTCAATGAAGCCGGGCAGCAGGGTTGCGTCGCCTAAATCGATAACAGTAGCGCCTGCTGGCGCCTCGCTGCCTACGGATTGAATCTTATTTCCCGAAACCACCACGACGCCAGGTTGCACCAACGCGTCACTTTTGCCGTCAAACAAACGGGCCGCCCGCAAAACGTAAGTGTTCTGCGCGCACAAAATGGAATTGAGCACCAGGAAACAAAAAAGACCTATTCGCATTCGCATGAATGCTGAGGATATCGCAGCCCCCGCGGATTCTTCTATTAGGGTTTAGAGTTCGGCGTCGACTTCGATTTCGATCAGCATGCGCGGATCGATGAGTGCGCGCACTTCCACCATGGTGGCGCAGGGCTTAATATTGCCGAAGAATTCGTGATGCGCCCTCCCGTATTCCTGCCAGCGACTGATGTCTGTCACGAACATTCTCGTGCGCACAACATTGTCCAGCGTTGCGCCGGCTTGCTTCAGTGCGCGCTCTATGTTGCGAATTGCTTGAACGGTTTGCGTATAGCCATCCTCTGGGCCCACAATGTTACCGTTGTCGTCCGTCGCCGTGGTTCCCGTAAGGTAAATTCTGCTTCCAACACGAACAGCCCGGCTGTATCCAACGATGTCTTCCCATTTCGCGCTGGATGAGATGTTCTGGCGATCGACCATGAACTTACGATACAGCCGCAGCGTCTAACTGCAGAGCCGGCAAGCACACGATAAAAGTCGATCCACGCCCAAGCTGGCTCTCAACCTGTACGCTGCCGCCCATTCGGCTCACAATTTCCTTCACAATCGGCAGGCCTAAGCCAGTCCCGCCCGAAGGTCGTGATCGTGCTCTATCCACACGATAGAAGCGTTCGAAAATGCGCTTCAAATCTTCACTGGGAATTCCAATTCCTGTGTCGCTAACGGAAATTCGCACGTTTCCTTCCTTCATATAAGTGCACTCGATGCGCACTTCTCCGCCGGGCCGATTGAATTTCACCGCGTTGTCGACAAGGTTCACTAACACCTGTTCCAGGCGATGGCGATGACCTTGGATAAAACAGTCGCCATAGGATAAGTGCTCAAGGTGAACTTCCCGAGCACTCGCAGTGGCTTCAACGGTTCGAACTACCGACTCCACAACGTTCCGCACCGAAATCGCTTCGGCTGGTGCCGTCTGCGGCACATGCGAATCCAGTTCCGAAAGCACCAGCAAATCCGAGGCAATATTATTTAGCCGGATTGAGTGCGACAGAATGATTTCCACGAACTTGCGATTGTTTACCTTGTCCTCAAGAGCTCCATCCAGCAACGTCTCCGCATAGCCGCGGATGGCAGCCAGAGGTGTCCTTAATTCATGCGAAACATCCGCAACAAAATCCTTGCGAAGCTGCTCCTGGCGCTGGATATCTGTTACATCATGCAGAACAAGTACCGCGCCTCGCACGGGAGCGCGCCCCAATAACGGAAGTGCGCGCGCCTCAAACCAGCGGCCCGCCGCGCTCGGCAGGCGAAAGCGATCTGTATCCGCGGCGCCGCTCCGCAGCACGCGTTCTAGCATGTTGCGGATTTCTGGCTCTCGCACCACTTCATAAAGAGTTCGCCCTTCTGATGCCGGAATGCGCGTATTAAACGATTGCGCAAACGCTTCGTTGCAGAAAACGACTTTGAGGTCGGAATTCACTGCCAACACGCCTTCGGCCATGCAGGCAAGAATTGTCTCCCGCCGCGCCGCCTCCAGGTTGGCTTGTTCTACCACTTGGCGGACGCGTTCAGCCATCGACTTCATGGCACGTGAAAGGCTCTGCAATTCGGGCGGTCCATCAACCGGAAGATCTATTTCCGAGGCGGGCAGAGCGGCAATGAAGTCTTCGAACCGCCGTGTCGGCAACGACCATTTCTGCGCGAGTACGTAAGTAAACAGCAGGGCCACCGCGCTCGTCAAGCCCAACACTGTTCCAAGCTTGATAATTGCGGCGGCGCTCCCTGCGTTGATGAAATCCGGCCGAATCCACAAAACCCCGACCGGCCAGGAAAACATCAGTAGGCACCAAAAGCCAATGAGTTTGCCTGCTGTGATTTCCTTCATGGCCAAAGATCAAGACGCACTAAATTCCATCTAACATGTTCCTGCTTCTTGAATGTGAAAAACGAGAAAACGGCGAGAATTATGCTTCAATACGTTTCAAAAACCACATCTGGCTGCTTGGCGCGCGCCTGCCGTGTTCGCGCTTCGGCTTCGTGTACGTGCCGTCTGGTTCCATGATGCGAGCTCCGGCTTCGTCTTCCAGATACTTCGCCAAAATTCGGTCGCGCAAACGTTGGATAAGCTTGCCATCCTCGATTGGGAACAAGATCTCAACCCGGCGATTCAAATTACGCGGCATCAGGTCTGCGCTACCGACTAGGACTCGCTCGTCACCGCCGTTATGGAAATAGTAGACGCGGCTGTGTTCCAGAAATCGCCCGATGATGCTTCGAACTCGGATGGTCTCGCTTACGCCGGGCACGCCAGGCCGCAGGGAACAAACGCCGCGAACGATCAAGTCAATTTGAACGCCTGCTTGCGATGCTTCGTAAAGGATGCGAATCATACCGGCATCCTCCAGGGCATTCATTTTGAAAATCAGCCGGCCGTCGCCATGCTCCTGCTGTCGTTTCATCTCCGCCCGGATCAGTCGCTCCAGCCCCGATCGTAAACTGTCGGGCGCCACCAATAACTTGCGGTACGACTTTTTCGCTGAATAACCGGTCAGATGATTAAAAAGGTCGCTGACGTCGGCCCCAATCTCTTCATCGCACGTGAACAATCCAAGATCGGTGTAAATACGCGCCGTAATGGGATTATAGTTGCCGGTGCCCAAGTGTAAGTAGCGCCGGATCGTCTCGCCTTCACGGCGCACCACCATCGCCATCTTCGCGTGCACCTTCAGCCCCGGCAAGCCGTATATAACATGTACGCCCTCGTGTTCGAGTTTCTGCGCCCAGCCGATATTGCTCTCTTCATCGAAGCGCGCTTTCAACTCCACCACCACGGCTACCTGTTTACCGTTCTGAATCGCATCCAACAGCGTTTCGACTATAGGAGAATTCAGGCCGACGCGATACAGCGTCATCTTAATAGCCAACACGTCCGGGTCGTCTGCCGCTGACCGCAGAAAATCAACCAGCGGCTGGAAAGAGTCGAAGGGATGGTGCAGCAGGACATCGCCTTCGCGGATCGCCGTGAAGATATCGCCGTTTTGTTTGCTGACAAAACCTCTGGGCGTGGCCGGAATGAACGGCTTATCTTTAAGGGCAGGCCGATCGAGATTGAGCAGGACGCGAGTTCGACTGAGATCGAGTGGACCATCGATCCGGTACACGTCGTTGTGATCGAGTTCCAGATTGGTGGTCAGCAGGTCTACCAACTTCTGCGGCATCCCGTTATTCACCTGCAAGCGAACGGCATCGCGAAATCGCCTGCGCCACACAGCCTCTTGAATACTCTCTAAAAGGTCGTCGGCCTCAAGCTCTTGAATCGCCAGTTCGGCGTCTCGCGTGACCCGGAACAGATTCGCTTGTACAATTTCCGTCTCCGGAAACAAATGGCGTAGGTTCGCAATAATGACCTGCTCCAGCCACACGAATGCAGTTTCGCCTGCCCGCGATGGAACTGGAATCAAGGGCGGCAGCGAATCGGGCACTTTGACCCGCGCAAAGCGTTCCTGATCGTCGCCATTGCTTACTGTTGCTGCGATGTTCAAGCTCAGATTCGAAATGTGCGGGAAAGGCCGCGATTGGTCTACGGCTAACGGTGTGAGCACTGGGTAAACGATTCGCAAAAAATAATCGTCTACGGCTGCCCGTTGCTGCGCGTTTAATTCATCCAGTTCCAGGATGTAGATGTCCGCATCGCGGAGAGCCGGCATTAATTCATCCAGCCACAGCCGGTAAATCTCAGCGGAAATGTTGGTGACTTCCTGGCGAATCAGTTCCAATTGCTCGCCAGGCGAACGGCCATCCATGCTGATTTCGGTCGTTCGTGTCTCGATCTGCTGCCACAGCCCCGCCACGCGCACCATAAAGAATTCGTCGAGATTTGAACCTAGTATCGAAACGAACTTAATACGTTCCAGTAAAGGCGTAGAAGGGTCTTCCGCCTCTTCCAGAACTCGCCTTTGAAAGGCCAACAGGCTCAGGTGCGGATTTAGATATAGGTTTGGATCTTCCAGACTCAGTCTTTGAGACGAGGCGGCAGGCGCGATGGCAGGACGGGGGGAGCGCCTCTTAGCAGGGCGGGCGGATCTCATAGCGTTACCGCGAATAATTTCTACTGTAAAACGGCGGTAGCCCAAGTATCGTACAGCGCTACATTCGCGT
>DASREJ010000225.1:0-2333 GCA_035652115.1 Bryobacteraceae bacterium | reverse complement strand
TTACGATAGTCTTTGGTTTACCGCCACTAAGCCTGGCCGTTACCATTTGTTTTGCACCGAGTATTGCGGAAATCAGCATGCGGGCATGATCGGCTGGGTGGATGTAATGGAACCGCGCGAGTACGCCAATTGGGCAAGCGGCGGCGGTTCGCAAGGCAGCCTGGCGGAGCAGGGCGAAAAATTGTTCCAACAAAACGGCTGCTCGACTTGTCATTTGCTCGATCAACAGGGGCGCTGCCCGATGCTGCGAGGTTTATATAACAAGCCGGTGCAGTTGGCAGACGGGCGGACCGTGATGGCCGACGACGCTTACATCCGCGAATCCATACTGGATCCTAATGCCAAGATTGTGGCGGGTTTTCAGCCCAATGTGATGCCCAATTTCAAGGGCCAGATCAGCGAAGAAGATGTAATTCAACTTATCGCGTACATCAAGTCTCTGTCGCCGAGCACGCCTGCCTCGCAACAAGGATCGCAACAGCCGCCGGTAGTGATTGCACCCAAAGCAGCGGGCAGCACAAGGACTAGGACCGCCCCGCGTTAACGGTCAGCATAGAAAGAAAACTGAAATATGGCAACTCTCGCACAAAGATCTCCCGAGGTTGAAGCCGAGGAAGTCAACTATTTAAATGTGGAGCACGGCTGGAAAAGCTGGCTGCTCACAACCGACCACAAGCGCATCGCGGTTCTGTATCTCATCTCGATCACCCTGATGTTCTTTGTCGGCGGCCTGATGGCGGTGCTGTTCCGCATCAACCTGCTGGAGCCGGAAGGCTTGTTTTCGGCGGAGACATACAATCGCCTGTTCTCGATGCACGGCATTGTAATGGTCTTCTTCTTCCTGGTGCCGTCAATTCCCGCAACGCTCGCGAATTTCTTGATCCCGATTATGGTGGGCGCCAAGGATCTGGCGTTTCCCCGGGTCAACCTGCTGAGCTGGTACATCTACATTGCGGGCGCGGCTCTGACCCTCTACGCAGTGGCGCGCGGCGGCGTCGACACAGGCTGGACGTTCTACGCACCTTATAGCAGCACCTATTCGAACTCCTATGTTCTTGCGGCCGCCTTCGGAGTTTTCACCGCGGGATTCTCTTCGATTCTGACCGGCCTGAACTTCATCGTGACGGTGCACAAAATGCGCGCGCCGGGCATGACCTGGTCGCGGCTGCCGCTATTTGTGTGGGCGAACTATGCCACAGGCCTGATTCAGGTTCTGGGAACTCCGGTGCTCGCCATCACTTTGCTGCTATTGGCTTTTGAGCGCATCGCTCATGTGGGCATTTTCGATCCGAATATCGGCGGCGACCCGATTCTGTTCCAGCACCTGTTCTGGTTCTACTCGCATCCGGCCGTGTACATCATGATCCTGCCCGGAATGGGCGTGATCAGCGAGATTGTCTCGTGCTTCTCGCGAAAGCGAATTTTCGGCTACAACTTTGTCGCCTTTTCCAGTATGGCGATTGCTGTGTTGAGCTTCGTGGTCTGGGGCCATCACATGTTCCTGACCGGGGAGAGCATGTACACCGGTCTCGCGTTTTCCATCCTCAGCTTCATGGTTGCCGTGCCTTCGGCAATTAAGGTGTTCAACTGGACGGCCACTATGTACAAGGGCTCAGTCTCGTTTGATACTCCGATGCTGTACGCGTTCGGGTTCATCGGTCTATTTACGATCGGCGGACTTACGGGTTTGCATCTCGCGACACTGGGAACTGATATCGCTACGCACGGCACGTATTTCGTTGTCGCGCACTTTCATTACGTGATGGTTGGCGGCATGGTGATGGCATTTATGGGCGGATTGCACTTCTGGTGGCCCAAGATCACCGGGCGCATGTATCCCGAAGCCTGGTCGAAATTTGCGGCGCTGATCGTGTTCATAGGATTCAACCTGACGTTCTTCCCGCAGTTTATTCTGGGATATTTGGGCATGCCGCGACGCTATCATGCCTATCCTCCGGAGTTTCAGGCATTGAACGTGCTTTCAACCGCAGGTGCCTCCGTCCTGGGAATTGGCTACTTGATCCCGATGGTGTACTTCATCTGGTCACTGAAATCGGGTCCGAAAGCGGGCAAGAATCCCTGGGGTGCGGCCGGCCTGGAGTGGCAGATTCAGTCGCCTCCTACTACGTTCAACTTCGACGAGACGCCCGTCGTAACCGAAGAGGCGTACAACTACGGTCCTCTGGAGGAAATCGTTGGCTGAAACTGTAGTATCGCCGGGCACGGAGCCCACAGCGGAAGAAACGCGTCTCCGCCACCACTTTGCGACGGCAGAGCAGCAGATGGATGCTGCAACGCTCGGGATGTGGACGTTTCTGATTACCGAAGTTTTG
>DASREJ010000224.1:0-3020 GCA_035652115.1 Bryobacteraceae bacterium | reverse complement strand
CCTTGCTTTAGCTCGTCCTGAGTAATGATCAAAGGCGGACAGATCCACAACATGTTGAACCGGATAAATGCGTATAAGTGTTGAGATTTCAGATATGCTGCGAGCATTCCGATCTCGGGGCTCGTGCCGTTAAATGGCGCGAGTGGCTCTTTAGTCGCTTTGTCGCGGACTAACTCGATGACGCTGAACAGACCTTTATAACGTACATCCCCTACGCATGCGTGCTGCTGCTTCATAGCTTCAAGGCGGTCAGCCAAATACCGTCCTTGTATCTCGACATTTTCGAAGACTTTCTCTTCTTCGTAGATGGCAAGATTGGCGACGCCGGCCGCGCAGCACACAGGGTGCCCGCTGTAGGTAAGACCGCCCCATAGCATGTGAGTTTCGAAGTAGTCTGCAATAGACTGGGAAACCACTACAGCGCCCAAAGGCATGTAGCCGCTGGTGAGGCCTTTGGCACACGTCACAATGTCCGGCTTGATTCCGTAGTGTTGCGTTGCAACCCACTTACCGGTACGTCCAAAGCCACTCATAACTTCATCGTCAATGAGCAAAATGCCGTACTTGTCGCACAGAGCCCGAAGCTTCGGGTAGTAGTCGTCGGGGGGAACCAGAATTCCGTTCGAACCTGTTATGCCTTCCACCAAAATCGCCGCAATCGTGCGCGGCCCTTCCATTTGAATAATTTCTTCAATGTGGCTTACGCATTCACGGCGGCAGCTATCGGGCGTCTTACCAAACGGGCAGCGATAACAGTATGGATCGAAGACGCGCACAATGCCAGGAATTCCCGGCTCGACTGGCCAGCGGCGCGGATCTCCAGATGCCGTCATTACGCCCATCGTGGCCCCGTGATACGACCGATAACGCGTGATGATTTTGTCGCGGCCGGTATAGAGACGGGCGATTTTCATTGCGTTTTCGTTCGCCTCAGCGCCGCCGAGTGTAAAGAACGCTTTCGCGAGACCGGTGACGTCTGCCAACTTCTTGCCGAGTGCGCCGCGTGCTTCAGTCGCGAAGCTCGGGCCCGCAAAGCACAACTCGTCCACCTGCTTCTTGATGGCCTCCAGCATCTTCGGATGCTGATGCCCGATGTTGAGGTTAATTAGCTGCGAGCTGAAATCGAGCCATTTATTACCCGCGCCGTCCCAGAACCAAACGCCTTCTCCTTTGGTGATGTGCATCGGATGGGACGTCCCCTGAACCGACCAAGAGAAGAGCGTGTAGTCTCGGTTTTCCTGAATTATCTGCTGAGATGTGCGTTCCATCCTTTATCCATTGTGCTCCCGAATCCAAACCGCCGTCTTCATCGCCAAGCGATCCAGAGCTTTGACCGCGAGTTCGATGTGTTCAGGTTTTGTGTCTTCGATTTTGTTGTGACTGATTCCGTGTAGTGATTGAACAAACATCATCACCACTGGGATGCCCGCTCGCGCCACTTCGGCTGCGTCATGCAAAGGGCCGGAAGGCAGCCTAGGCGACTTCCCACCTACCTCGCGAATAGCTTCCTCACAAAGGGCGATCAATTCCGGATGGAATGGGACCGGCTCAATGCTCCAGATTCGGGACCATTCCACAGTACAGTTCTCTTCGCGCGCAAAACGCTCGCTTGCTTCGCGCGCATCGCGCAACATAGTTGCCAGAACAGAGGCGTCCAGATGGCGCTGATCGAGAGTTGTTTCGCAACGCCCGACCACCGCAGTTGGAATACCGGGAAACGTCTTGACACTCCCAATGGTGCAGACTGCGTCCTGGTGATTCATAGCAATGGGCCGGATTTCAAGCGCGAGCTTGGCGGCTGCTGCCAGCGCATCGCGCCGGGCATTCATAGGTGTAGAACCCGAGTGCGCCTCCTGACCGAAAAACGTAATCGCGTGCCGCTGCACGCCCTTTGTGCCAAGCACGACTGCAAGCGGCAGACCCATACTCTCAAGCACCGGGCCTTGCTCGATGTGAAGCTCTAGATATGCTGTCGCATTCTGCTGCTCACGCTGCGCTTCTGGGAATCGTTCAATTTCCACGCCACAAGCACGCAAGGCAGCTTCGAGCAGAACACCGTCTTTGTCCCTGCGCACGCGATCAGCCGCAATGGAATGTGTGCCTGCAAATGCGGACGAACCCAGCAGGCTGCGTCCAAAGCGCGCCCCCTCCTCATCCGCCCAATCGACTAAGCGAATTGTTACTGGCGGCCGCCCGTCGAACTCATCCGCGAACCGGCGCAGAACCTCAAGACCAGCAAGCACGTCAAGAGAGCCATCCAGCCAACCGCCATTCGGAACGGAATCTAGATGTCCGCCTAGCAAAAGCGCCTTTTCCGACTGGCCGCGCAGAGTTACCCAATTATTGCCGGCGGCATCCAGATGTTGCTCTACCGGCAAATCCGCGATTTTTTCAGCAAACCACCGGCGTGCCTTCAGCCAGGTTTCGGTCCAGGCAACACGTTGTGCGCCATTATCATCGCTTGTTAAAGCACGCAACTCTGCAAGTTCGGCTAGAGTTCGTTTCGGATTTAGGCTCATACGACGGGCCCACTCATTGGCATGCGGCGAAGTCTCTTGCCCCGGCCGCGCTCGCCAACAAATTGACCGTCCCGCACCTGTATCTTTCCGCGTACCGTCACAACTGAGGGACGGCCGTGAATTTCCATGCCTTCGAAACCGCAGTAATCGTTGTTCACGTGGTGCGTTTTCGCTGACAGGACGCCCTTGTAATTAGAATCGTAGATCACCAAATCCGCATCGCTGCCGACACCAATAGTTCCCTTCTGAGGAAACAGCCCGAACAACTTTGCAGGACGCGTGCTGGCCGCATCTACGAAACGATGAATGTCGATCCGGCCCGCCTTCACGCCATATGTAAAGAGCAGATTGACCCGCTCTTCAATGCCGGGAATGCCGTTCGGAATGCGAGTGAAAGCATCCGCACCCAGCATCTTTTGTTCTGTATCAAACGGGCAATGGTCCGTACCGATAGTATCGATAGCGCCTGTAGACAAAGCGTTCCACAGCACTTGCTGATTC
>DASREJ010000223.1:0-17865 GCA_035652115.1 Bryobacteraceae bacterium | reverse complement strand
TCAAAAAATCCGCTCAATTAAAGAGCGTACTGATCGACCCGCCTTCGTGAATCGACTGAATGGCCCGAGCCAACAACGGCGCCACAGACAATCTGCGGATCTTTGCACACGCACCAGCCTCTTCGGCCAGCGGAATCGAATTCGAAACCACTAATTCCGTCAGCGGCGAAGAGCTGATACGCTCGACAGCCGGTCCCGACAGAACCGCGTGAGTGGCGCACGCCGTTACCGACTTTGCACCTTGACCCAGCAGCGCTTCGACGCCCTTGACCAGCGTTCCTGCCGTATCCACCAAATCGTCCACCATCAAACAATGTTTTTCGCGCACATCGCCGATGATGTTCATCACTTCGGCCACATTTGCGTCCGTGCGCCGCTTGTCGATAATTGCCAACGGCACATTCAACCGTTTCGCAAAATTCCGCGCGCGCTCCACGCCGCCGGCATCCGGCGAAACGACAATCAAATCTCCGCGGTCGAATTTGTCTTCAAAGTATTCGACCATAACCGGCGCTGAAAACAGGTGATCTACGGGAATATCGAAGAAACCCTGAATCTGAGCGGCGTGCAAATCGAGCGCCAAAACACGGCTAGCTCCCGCCCTTTCAATGAGACTGGCGACCAGCTTCGCGGAAATAGGCATTCGCGGCCGGTCCTTTCGGTCCTGCCGCGCGTACCCATAATAGGGTAACACTGCCGTGATGCGCTCCGCACTGGCGCGCTTAAATGCATCTATCAAAAGGAGCAATTCCATCAGATGATGATCGACCGGCGTGCAAGTGGGCTGCACCAGAAACACGTCCGCCCCGCGCACGTTCTCTTGAATCTGCAGGTGCGTTTCGCCGTCCGCGAAGCGCTTAATCATGGCGACGCCCAACGGACATTCCAAGGCGTGGCAGATTTCCTTCGTCAGGCACGGATTGGCGGTTCCGCTGAAGACTTTGAAATCCGTAAACAGCGGTCGAGGCATTTTTGGAGCAGACATTCCTGGTGGCTTTCCTCTATTTACGCGAAACAACTTCTTTTGGCTGCCGGTCCCAATGCCCGTCGCCACAACCCTTTGTACTGCCGCCGGCTAACAAAACGGACCTGAGTAGCCGTTCCTGGCGGGAACTCAGCTACTGCCATCCGAACTTGCGCGGCAGTCTCGAACAAGCCAAAAATCGCGGAGCCGCTTCCCGTCATTCGCGCGAAATTCGCACCCAATCGGCGAAGCTTCCGCGCCACCGCCGACAGTTCCGGATGGCGCGCAAATACAGCCCCTTCAAAATCGTTTGTTAGCGGAAGTTGCTCCAGACCGGAATCGCCCAAAGTCCAGGCGATCGTCTGAAACTCTCTCAGGATAGGGGACTCAGGCCTTGAAGTCAACGCGTCCGCAACAGTTCGATTTAAGGCTCGATAGGCATCGGCACTGGAGATATGGACGCCGGTTGAGATTACAATCGCGTGGCGAGCGGGCATGTCCGGAAGCGGGTAGAGTTCGGTTCCGCGGTCTAATGCGACCGCAGTACCTCCCAACAGAAAAAACGGGACATCGCTTCCCAGAGACTCGCCCAAACGGATTAGGTCGGGCAGAGGAATGGGCTTGCCTACGAGGGCGGGTAGGGCGATTAAGACCGCGGCAGCGTTGCTCGATCCGCCGCCCAGGCCGGCTCCCATAGGGATCCGCTTGCGCAAAACGAAACGAACCCAAGCGGATAAGTCTAAATATTCCAGCACTTTATGTGCTGCCCGGACGATTAGGTTGTCTTCGATGTGGGGAGAGCAATCGATTTGGGTTCGTTTTTTCAAATCGACTTCGATGCTGAGTGTGTCCTTCAAACTGATGGTCTGGAAGACAGTGCGGAGCTCGTGGTAACCGTCGGAACGCTTACAAAGGACGCGAAGATCGAGGTTCAATTTCGCAAAGGACGGAACTGTAACCTTCACGAGCGGTATTGAAGAAGGGTGAAGACGTCGCGACCTTGGAGCTTGCTCCGTCCATTCAGAAAAGTGAGTTCGATTACAAAACCAAGCCCGACTACTTTGCCATGCAGAAGTTCCACGAGGCGAGCGACTGCTGAGGCGGTCCCGCCCGTCGCCATCACGTCATCGATGATGAGGACCCGCTGGCCCGGCTCGATTGCGTCGACGTGAATCTCAAGCTGATCGGTTCCGTATTCGAGCTCATATTCGATGGTTTGAACTGTGTGTGGCAGCTTGCGCGGCTTGCGAACGGGAACAAATCCTGCACCGAGAGCCAGAGCGAGTGCCGGGGCGAAGAAGTAGCCACGCGCCTCAATGCCAACGACAACGTCCACGCCCGAGTCGCGGTAGTGTTCGGCGAGAGCATCGACTGTCTGACGAAAGCCTACTTTGTCCTTCAGCAGAGTGGTGATGTCGTAAAAATTGATACCAGGTTTCGGGAAATCGGGAACTTCACGAATTAATTGTTTTAGGCCCTCAATTGAAGCGGCGGGATGAACTGAGGCGGACACCCAACGATGGTAGCAAGGTGAAGGAGTCAGGGCATCCCGTCGGGACAGGCCGTAATTAAATCATTGATGTTGCAGAATAAATCCAATCGCGTCGGGTCCGGGCTCTAAACCAAAGTAGATTCACGCCGCGTTGAATCGGCTCAACGGTTTTTGTCATCGTTGCGAATTATCTGTTTGAATTTGCAGCAGGACCCGCTTGCCGAACGTGAAAAGCGCGTCCGCCGCCGTCTATATTTTGCCCGTTGGTTGCGAGGCATCCATCATAGGCGCAACGCGATGCGTATCGAACTATTGGCCCAGCGCCAGTTCGCACGCGCGTTCCTGATCCTTCGGACAGTATCGAACCGCATCCCTGGCAAATTGGACAAGCTTCGTAAACGCTTCACTCGCGTCAGTTTCCCCGACCTGCGTCGTCGTCCCAGGAGCTTGCGAGACAGACACAGGTTGATTAGCCCCGCCGTGAATCGCAATTTGAAACGTGTCGCCAACCTCGAAATCGGGCGATAGGCTAGGATGCGTGAGATTTTGCAGAGCGATTGTGGGCACCACGAAATTCGCGGTCACATTCGCATTCACATTACTCAACGTCCGTGACGACGGACCAAACGTGTATCCAGCTAGCGACGGAGTCACAGTATATGTCCCACCGACGGGCACGATGAAGGAGTAGTTTCCGTTGGCATCGGTGGTTGTGGTGGCCGATATAGTCCCACTCAGGCTCATTGTGACACTTGCAAGACCATTCCCCCCAGTCAGAATTTGCCCACTGATCGATACCGATAAGCCCGTGTCGATCCAAGTGCTCAAGGGGTCGCCGCCGGAGGCGCAACGGAACCCGTCACATCTTCCACGCCCCACGGTTGTCCCGGAGCGGACCAAAAGTGATATGCATGTTGATCCGTCCCGAGATAAAAAAGTTCTCGAAGGTCCCAAGGAGTATTTTCGAAACCACTCAGCGCACTGCCTGCCGCGGCAAGTGGCGCACCGGTAGAACCAGTCAAATCTTCTACGCCCCAGGGCTGTCCAGGGGCCGCTCAAAAATGGTACACATGCTGATCCGTTCCAAGGTAAAAGAGCTCCCGAAAATCCCAATGATCGTTTTCGAAGGTGCTCAAGGTGCTTCCCGCTGCCGCTAATGGCGCACCGCTAGAGCCGGTCAGGTCTTCCACACCCCAGGACTGTCCTGGTGGAGACCAAAGGTGATACAGATGCTGATCCGTTCCCACGTAGAACACTTCACGAAGGTTCCACGGATTGTCTTCAAAGCCGGCCAGTGAATTTGCAGCAGCGGCTAAAGGAGCTCCTGCCGAAGCGGTTAAATCCTCCGAACTCCAAGGCATACCCGGAGAGGCGGAAAAGTGATACACGTGGCCATCAGTGCCGACGTAAAACGCCTCTCTCTGCGAGTTTTGGCAATACGCGGGCCGGGCCAAAATTGAAAGAGCGGCCACTAACCCATCTCACAGTTTCATGAAACCCTGGTATAATGTTGCATGAAACGTATGTCAGCCGCGAAGAAGCCGCCCACTGTCACTGAACGCGTGCGTAAGCACCGCAAGAATCTGAAGCGCGCAGGAATGCGGCCAATTCAAATTTGGGTTCCAAACACCCGTAACCCGAAATTTGCCGAAGAATGCCGTCGTCAATCGTTGCTAATTGCGAATGATCCACATGAGAGCGAGATCTTGGAGTGGATTGAGCAAGTGCAAGATACAACAGACTGGAAATGAAGCGGGGCGATATTGTCGTCGTCTCGGCGCCTGGAGACTATGGAAAGCCGCGCCCAGCATTGGTAATTCAATCAGACTTATTTCTAAACGTTCCTTCGGTGACGGTGCTGCTTATAACTAGTGAACTGGTTGATGCGCCATTGATCCGCATCGCTGTCACGCCATCGACAGAGAGCGGCTTACGAGAGCCCTCGCACATTATGGTGGACAAAGCTTTCACTATTCCTCGCAAGAAGATCAGCACGGTCTGCGGCTATCTTGACGACCAAACGATGCTCGCAGTTAATCGTGCATTGGCGGTCTTCTTAGGATTCGCGTAGTTACGAAGAAGAGCACTGATCGGCAATACCAGGCTAAACCGCGTGCCAATCGGGGTCGGGGCGATCTTTTAAAAGCCAGTGATCCAGCTTTTCTTCCAATTCCTGGCGGCGGACGGGCTTGGATAAGTAATCCGTCATTCCCGCGGCGATGCACTCGGCGCGATCGCGCGCGAAAGCGTTGGCGGTCATCGCGATGATAGGAGTGCGCATGCCTATAGCGCCCGTCGCTCGAATGCGGCGCGTAGCTTCGAATCCATCCATGTCCGGCATGAGGCAGTCCATTAAGACGAGATCGTATTTTTGCGTCTTAAAACGGTTCAGGGCCTCGACACCATTACTTGCGACTTCGACCTGATAGCCCATATCCTTGATCATCATCTGAGCCACCTTTTGATTAATGGTGTTGTCTTCAACCAATAAGATGCAGACCCCTGCCTTATCTTCCTTGGGATTGCCGATCTTGGTCCTCTCCGGTTGAGGGACAGCGCGGCGCGAAGCCAGAAGCTTGACGGTAAACCAAAATTCAGAGCCAGTTCCCGGTACACTACGGGCGCCGATGTCACCGTTCATCATGTCGACCAAACGCTTACATATAGCCAAGCCGAGCCCGGTACCACCGAATTTTCTTGCCGTGGAAGAATCGGCCTGCGTGAAGGGCTGGAACAATCTGGCTTGTTGCTCCGGCGTCATTCCCACGCCATTGTCAAGAACAATGAAACGCACCTCAAGTTCGGCCGCCGTCTGAGCAACCAAGTGGGTTCGCAGTTCGATTTTGCCGCGGCTGGTGAATTTAACAGCGTTGCTGAGCAAGTTCAGTAGAATCTGACGGAGGCGAACGAGATCTCCGCGCACCACGCGCGGCACTCGGGGATCCATCTCAACCACCAGGCGATTCGATTTCCGTGCTGCTTCGTTTTTGATGATCGCGATTGCGCTGTCAACGGCTTCGGCGATTTCGAATTCTTCGCATTCAAGATCCAAATGACCGGCTTCGATCTTTGAGAAATCCAGAATGTCGTCGATGATCCCCAGCAGCGCTTCGCCCGATTTACGGATAGTTTCGACGCAATCCTTTTCCGAAGCCGCCAAATCACGATCCAACAGAACCGCGGTCATGCCAATGATTCCGTTGAGTGGCGTGCGGATTTCATGGCTCATCATTGCCAGGAATGCGCTCTTGCTCTGCGCCTCCATTTGAGCCTTCTCTTTGGCTTTGGCCGACTCGTTCAGCATTTGGCTCAGTTCGCTGGCATAGCGTTCCAGGCCGCTGCGAGACGACTCTACTTCAAGAAAATGTTGCAGCAGTTCGCTCCCGCTGCACGGCCGGTCCACCAATCCCAGAGACTGCCGCCCCGGCATGGCTTTGAAGTTACCAGCCTGATCGCATTCCGTTGCGACATTTGAAGAGCGGTTTTCGGTTTCAGTCATAACCGGGGCTAAATACTCCGAAAAGGTATGCTTCTTAACTGCATCCTTTGCACTCCTCTTCGGCTAAGCTGTGGCAGATCTCTAGAGGTGTTACCGAGTCACCCAGGAAATTCTCACTTATTCCGTTCTGGAGTATTCCGGCGCGTACTAGCTTAGTGTCTAAACTAAGACGATGGATCGCCGTGAATTTTTGCGCAGCACTGGCGCCGCGATAGCGCTGACTGGATTGGGGCAGAGAGCATTCGCTCTTCCGGATGAAAAACATAGGCGCGTCGGGCTGATCGGATGCGGCTGGTACGGCAAGATCGATCTATTCCGGCTCATACAGGTGTCTCCGGTTGAGGTCGTGTCCCTGTGCGACGTTGATCGGAACATGCTCGCCAACGCTGCTTCCATGGTTGCGGCCCGGCAACTGTCGAAGAAAACACCGCGCACGTACGGCGACTATCGCAAGATGCTGGCGGAGCGCGATTTGGATCTGGTTCTCATCGCGCCTCCAGACCACTGGCACGCCTTAATCATGATCGAAGCGGTCAAGTCCGGCTTGGATGTCTGGGTCCAGAAGCCTATCAGCCGCGACGTGGTAGAGGGCCGAGCGATGTTCGAAGCCGCGCGGAAGCATGGCCGTGTAGTTCAAGTCGGGTTGCAGAGGCGAAGCACGCCGCATATTGCCGAAGCAAAGCAAGAGTTTATCGATACGGGCAAACTCGGGAAGATCGCGCTGGTTGAGATCTACTGCTATTACCATATGCGAGCGACCGAAAACCCGCCGGATACGGCGCCGCCGAGTTACTTGGACTATGACATGTGGACTGGACCGGCCCCGATGCGTCCGTATAACAAGCTGGTTCATCCGCGGAGTTGGCGCGCTTTTATGGAGTACGGCAACGGCATCGTGGGGGACATGTGCGTTCACATGCTGGATATGGCGCGCTGGATGCTGGGGCTAGGATGGCCGACGCGTATTGCATCAACAGGCGGTATTTTCGTCGATAAGGCAAGTAAGGCAAACATTACCGACACACAAACAGCCACATTTGATTTCAACGACCTGCGAGTGGTGTGGCAGCATCGCAGTTGGGGTACATCGGTAGATCCGAAGTATCAGTGGGGCGCAACATTCTATGGGGATAAAGGAACGCTGAAAGTAAGCGTCTACAGTTACGATTTCATTCCGCTTGGCGGCGGTCAACCTATACATCGCGACGTTACCTACGAATTTGATAAGTATCCGGAGGACCGCACAGAGAAGGACTTGGAAACGCATGTCGCCCCAGCCGTGCGCTATCACATGCTGAATTTTCTGCATGCCATAGACGCCCGCAGTAAACCGATTTCCGACATCGAAGAAGGTTACATTTCAACCGCCTCGTGCATTCTGGCGAATAATGCGCTCACGCTCGGCCGCACAGTGACTTGGGATCACGAGCAGCACAAGGTGGTTGGAGATGAGCAGGCGAATCAACTGCTGCGGCGGAAGTATCGGGGACCGTGGGTCCATCCGGAAGTGGATAGCGTTTGATATTGAGCTTTGATATACAGCATCAAGGCGTATATCCATGCAAGTTTCAAAATGGGGTAATAATCTAGCGATCCGTATTCCCGCTGCGGTGGCGGAAGCTCTCGAATTAACTGCGCTCCAAGAGGGCTGCGATACGTTTTATTCGGAAGATCTGCGCGATGGCCAAGTGATTGAAGGCCTCACGATTCGAAACCTGTTCCGCAACTCTATTCCTAGTTTCCAAAAATTGCACTAGCGTTTTTAGCTCCTCTGCAAAGATGAGACTATGCCGAAGGGCTCGCTGCGCGGCAAGTTGTGGAATTGGACGGGCTTCCGCAGTAGAGAAGACCAGATCACGATTCTGCTGAGCCTGGTTATCGGGGTCATAGTCGGTCTTACCGTTGTTGCTTTTATCCTTCTCACCGGCCGGTTAGCAGCGAGAATGTACCCGCCGGAACGGGCCGTTTGGCGGCGATTGCTGGTTCCGGTCGTCGGCACGCTGGTAAGTGGATATCTTCTTTTCAAACACTTTCCCAACGCAAGAGGCAGCGGTATTCCGCAAACCAAGTTTGCGCTGTTTATTCAGGACGGCTATATCGGTCTTAAAACCGTAATCGGCAAATTTGTGTGTTGCTCGATTTCGCTCGCAAGCGGCATTGCGCTGGGACGCGAGGGGCCGTCGGTCCAGATTGGCGCCGGCATCGCTTCCGTCCTCGGACGCCACTATGGACTGAGCAATGAGAAAGTGAAAGCGCTTGTCCCGGTGGGTTGCTCGGCGGCGTTAGCGGCAGCGTTCAACACGCCCATTGCGGCCGTACTGTTTTCGCTTGAAGAGATTTTGGGCGATTTACATGCTCCGGTTATCGGCTCGGTCGTATTGAGTTCAGCAACCTCGTGGATCGTTTTACACCTGATTCTCGGCGACGAACCGTTGTTTCATGTGCCGGCCTATCAACTCGTGAACCCGCTGGAATTTGGCATTTACGCGGTGTTGGGAATTGTTGGCGGATTGACCTCGGTCTGCTTCGTCAAACTGCTGCTGGGTCTACGCATTTGGTTCCGGCAGTTCCCATCTTCGACAACATGGCTACAGCCGGTTGCAGGCGGACTTTTGATGGGGCTTTTCGCGTTAGTACGACCGGAAGTTCTGGGCGTGGGCTATGACTATGTGGATCGAGTGCTGACGGGCGATTTTCCTTGGAAGATTGTGCTGGTGCTAGGCGTCATGAAAATCATTGCAACTCCTGCCTGTTATTCGTCAGGCAATGCCGGCGGCATTTTCGGGCCAAGCCTATTTGTCGGCGCAATGGTAGGCGGGAGCGTGGGCTATGCCGCACACACGCTGCTTCCTAATGTAACGGCGAATCCGGGCGCTTACGCGCTGGTGGGCATGGGGACGGCTTTCGCCGGCATTGTGAGAACACCATTGACATCGGTGATCATGATCTTCGAAATGACACGCGATTATTCGATCATCGTGCCGCTGATGATTTCCAATCTCATCAGCTTTTTCACCTCGCAGCAGTTGCAGCGTGAACCAATCTATGAGGCGCTTGCGCTGCAAGAAGGCGTTTACCTGCCGACGGGAGAGTCGCGAGAAGAACTGGAAGGAGTGCGGACGATTGAGGTCATGTTGAGGGACGTCGATCCGTTGCCTGCCAGCGCGAATCCGGCTGAGGCCAAGGCACGCTTTGAGTTGGAACAGTGTCATGCATGGCCGGTGGGCGATAGAAACAATTTGATTGGGATTATCAGCAGCCGTCAAATTGAGACTGCGACCGATCCTCCGCAAACAATAGGAGAGTTGGTGGGCAACAGCCGCGATTATCCCTTTATTCACTCGGATCATCCGGTAAGTTACGCGTTGGAACGAATGGGCAGCAACGGTCTGGATGCTATTCCCGTAGTGAGCCGCGCCAACATTCATCAGATGTTCGGCGTGGTGCGACTGGCCGATATTTTGTCTAAATACGGAGTGGCGGGAATTCCGGGCGTTTACGCGAAATGAACGCAGCCACTCGGACTTCGGGAACGGTAGCGGGGCGCCGCGTGCCGACTCTGCGATTAAGTCTGGTGGTAGCTGCCGTTATTGTGGCCCTAGCTCTGATTGACGTTTCTCTTAGAAGGACAGAGCAGAACGAAATTGGCACGCAGGCATTGCAGGCCGATCGAAATGGTCACCAACTTTTGCAACAAGGACGCGCTGACGAAGCCGTGGACGCCTTTCGCAAAGCGCACGCTCTGGAGCGCGAGAATACGAACTACGAAATAGACTTGATTGAGGCTCTGATGGCGGCAGGGAAATTTGCCGAGGCGCAGCCGTTGATGAGAGAAATTCTAGAAGAACAATCGAATGACGGCGAAGCAAATTTGGTAGCGGCGCGCTTGGCGGCAAAGCAGGGGCAAATTAATACGGCCGATTCCTACTACCATCGCGCCATATACGGAGCGTGGCCTGATAATCTCACTCAGCATCAGATGAGTGTGCGGTTAGAGCTTATCGATTATTTGGCGGCGAATGGCGAGGAAAACGAGCTTCTCGCGGAGTTGCTCCCGCTGCAGGAACAAGCGAGAAATAACACCCGATTACAACCGCGACTGGCGAAACTATTTTTAACCGCTGGGTCGGCCGCGCGTGCACGAGACGTTTATCGTCAATTGATCAAGCTAGATCCGACAAGCGGAGCGAATTATGCAGGGCTGGGTGAGGCTGAACTGGCGCTGGGGGACTTTCGCGCGGCGCACGCCGCGTTTTCAGCCGCTGTGGCACGCCAAGAGAATGATGCCGCGTTGCGCGAACGTCTGGATCTAGCGAAGCTATTGAGCGATATCGATCCCACGCCACGCGGGCTATCAACGCAAGAAAAATATTCACGGAGCATGCGTATTCTGCAACTGGCGAGCAGTGATCTGCAGCAATGCATTACCAATCATCCGGAACTAGCCACGGATGACGCGACTCAGCTTGTGGCTCAAGCCAAAGCTCAATTGGCTGCCGCCGCTCCCAAGCAGCCGACGAATGAAATAGCGGAAGGCGCTTTATCGCTATCTGAAACCATCTGGCGGGTCCGCGTGAGTTTGTGCGGCACAGGCACGGCGCCGGATGAGGAGCCGTTGCCGCTAATTATGGCGAAGCTTACGGGGTAGCGGGATGCGCACGCTGTAGCGCAGCGAGCAAATCAGAGCTCAACGTCGACGGACACCAGTATTTCTCAATGTGCTCGATCACCAGTTCCGTGCCAGCGGCGTGCGTTACAAACGGCCGTTTTTGCGGGTTATACATGGCGTCGGTGAGGTCGCGGACAAGCACACAATGAACGCCCCAGCGGCTCATTTGGCGTATCGCAAAGCTGCGGTTGAGGATACACATGTTTGCGTGAACACCCATCAGAAATAAGTTGTGAATGCCCTTCGCTTGCAGCAGGCTGTAAATTTCCTTGCCGTTGTCCGAGATCGCGTCTGCAGGGCCGATGGTTAGTGCCGCGTTTTCCCTCGACCACACGCGATGTTCGTGGTCGCCTTGGGTGTCGCAGCCACCATCCGAATCATCGATTGGTAACGGAGGATCGTTGAGCTTGAGTTCCACCGGCAACTCCGCTTGAGGCAAAGCCAAAACGAACTGCCGTTGCGGGTAGTTCTTGTAGAAATCCATCGTTTCGGAAGGCGCGTGAATAGTTAGCAAACCGGCTGCGCGAGCTTGTACTAGAAAGGGGTTCATCCGCCGAGCCAATTCCGCTACACGATCATTTGCACCTCGGCACCAATGCTTGTCCCACATATCGCAGACGATTATTGCCGAACCACTAACTGGAAACTTGCCTTGTACCGTAACCGGTTCCCAATTGTCACAGCACTTAAATGGTTGGACACGAGAACGAAGCGTCAGGACAAAATCGCGTGTTCCATCGGGACCGGCGTAGAAACCGGCCGACAGGGCGATTGCCGCGAGAGCCAAAACGAAAGCGAGAAGCCTATGGTTCAGGACGCGGCTAATTCGATCTACATAAACCGAACCTGATCTCGCGAAAGTCACGCGTCGGATTATTACATTCATAGTTGTGTGACGTCAACTCAGGGGCGTCAGTAAATCGCGCTACAGTTGCTTTCAGAGATATCTCGAAAATGCGCGCTCGTGACGTCCAGATCGATGACCGGCAGCTTGGAATGATCAGCAAAGCATTGGCAGATCCCAAACGCTTCGAGATACTGCAGCGAATCGCCGCATCAAAGGATGCGCCCACCTGCTCGTGCGTGTGCGACTGGACCGGGTTAGCGCCAGCAACTGTATCGCATCATCTAAAAGAGCTCGATGACGCGGGTCTGATTCACATTGAGCGCCATGGCAAGTTTGCTCATCTCGCGCTTCGGCGCGAAGTCTGGAACGCGTACCTAAAGCGGCTGTCTTCGCTGTAAGACATCTTTTGAATCCTTCTTGGATACCCAGCCATCATTTCGATTGAGATCGAAATGACGAGGGGAAGCGCCTCGTTAGAAAGCGTGAATAAAATGAGCAAATTGAAGGGCAAAGTAGCCGTAGTCACAGGCGCGTCGAAGGGTATCGGCGCGGCTATCGCGAAACAGTTGGCAGCCGACGGAGCACAGGTAGTGGTGAATTATGCCACAAGCCGGCAGGGAGCCGAAAATGTCGTATCGGAGATTACAAAGAGCGGTGGCAAAGCCATGGCGGTGGGCGGAAGCGTAGCCAAGGAGAGCGACATCGACAAGCTTTTTGCGGAAACGAAAAAGGCGTACGGAAAGGTCGACATTCTGGTCAACAACGCCGGTGTATATGCCTTCTCGCCGTTGGAGCAGGTCACCGCGGACGAATACAAACGGCAGTACGACACCAACGTGCTTGGCTTGCTGCTGACAACGAAGGCCGCTCTGCCCTACTTTCCCGCTGAAGGCGGAAGCGTAGTCAACATCAGCTCAGTGGCGAGCACATTGGCTCCTCCGGCGGCCTCGGTGTATGCGTCAACCAAGGGCGCTGTGGACACAATCACGAAGTCGTTGGCAAAGGAGCTTGGTCCGCGCAAGATACGCGTGAACTCGATCAATCCCGGACTGGTAATCACCGAAGGCACGCAATCGGCCGGCATTGTTGATAGCGACTTTGAGAAACAAACGGTTGCCAACACGCCGCTCGGCCGCGCCGGACAGCCCGAAGATATCGCTCCTCCTGTCGCATTCCTCGCGTCGGACGATTCTCGGTGGATCACGGGAGAAACGATTTTCGTCTCGGGCGGCGCTGCCATCTAAATCAGTTGTTGATTTCGGGCGGAACGTGTCCAACGAGACACCTCCGCCCACATCTTCGATTTTTCCTCTCCTTTGCCGCGATCTGGCCTTGTCATTCTCCATGCAGATGGGGAAAATCACAGAGTGGCAGAAGCTAGTTCCGAAAGTGCGAACGGATCAACCAGCGCTCCGAAACCGCCGGCCGCTCTTATCAATTACATAAAGCAGCATAAGTGCGTACTATTTTGTGGCGCCGGCTTATCCGCCGCCGCGAATTTGCCGACTTGGCCGGCTTTACTGAGGGCCATGGTGACCCAACTCAAAGAAGAAGATTGGGACAACCCGGATCTTGTCGAAGTCGACCGGATGCTTGACGCCGGAAAACTGCTTGAGGTTGCCGACCATTGCCGTGAAAATCTTCGACAGGGCTACTACAATCTTTTAACCGAACGCCTGCGCGGCGATACGGCCGATATTCCCGAACACCACAGAATCATTAGAGATCTGCCTTTTGCGGGAATTGTGACCACGAATTATGACAAGCTGCTGGAACGGACTTTCCTAGGCGCGGCGCGCACGCCCACGCATCTGGATGTGGATTCACTTGGGCCGCTACTGTTCGATGGCAGCTTCTTCATTCTGAAAGCTCATGGCGACGTCGATAAGCCGGACAGCATCGTGCTGACGACGCGCGATTATCAGAACCTGATTCACTCCAATGCCGCATTCAATGCGATTTTCAGCGCCATCCTGCTGACAAAAGCGATTTTGTTCATCGGCTATTCGCTGAACGATCCTGATTTCCGGCTGTTGTTCGACCGTCAGCTCACGGTGTTCAAAGGACACATTCCGCCTCGCTACGCGCTGATGGCCGGCGTAGGCCGAGTGGAGCGCGAAGTGCTGTTGCGAACGGCAGGGATTCGAGTACTGCCGTATACGGCTGGGCAACACGCGCAAGTGTTGCAATTTTTGAAGGAGTTGCTGGCGCAGGTTAAGAGCGCGGAAGCGGCGGCGCCGTTAGCAGTTCCAGCGCCTGCGGCCGCGGCTCCCGAACGCATAACGCTTATGCGGCCGCTTCGTTTCAAAACGCAGGGCCCTTCAAAGCGCGAGATGGCTCCTCCAACGTGTGTAGTCTCCTTAAGTCCAGGCACCGACTCCCTGCAGGTCAGCTTGCGATGGCAAGACCAGGTGGTGGAAGGCAAAGGAGCGCCGCCGGTTTGGCCGCGCATCGCCGAATTGACGCGCAAAGCGTTCGAGAGCCGCAACGACGCGTTGTTAATCGGACGGATGCTAACGGAGCTATTGCCAAAGCCGGCGATTGAACTCTTAGAATCGTTGCCGCCGGAGACGAACATCGGATTACGGTTGTCGCCCGACGTGGAAGTGCTTCCTTGGGAGTGGATCATCGTTAAGGACGAATTTCTATTAGCTCGTAACCCGGTGGTCAGAATACCCTCCGGCATCTCGGACGACGCACGCGGATATCCCGCGATTGGATCTCCTGTACGCGTATTGCTTATCGGCGATCCCAACAAGGAAGATTTTGACGGGTCCTTGCCTAGCGCGCATCAAGAGGTGTTGGAATTACAAGTTTTATATGGCAGTCATAGCGCCCATTGCGATTGCCTGCTGGGCTCGCAGGCCACATTTCAAGCCCTTGACGCAAGGTGTTCGGCAACAGGGTACGACGTAATTCACTTTGCCGGTCACGCGGCCTTGGACGATGAGCCATTCTTACTCCTGAGCGGACCGGTAAAAATTCATCCCGACGAATTGCGCTCTGTTGTGAGCCGCAGACCGCCGGCGATCCTGTTCTTGAATACCCACTTTTCCATATTTGTTGCACCGCGAGCGAGGGAATCAAAGGGATCGGGCGAGCGCAATCCTTTTGCACATGGCCAGCGCGGTTTCATAGAGGCGATGAGTACAGCAGGCGTGGGAACGCTGGTGGGAAGCTTTTCAAGTAATCTGCAGGATGCAGTCGCCAAAAGGGTGGGCGTTCAGTTTCACAGGGAACTCTTGAGCGGGAGGCCAGTGGCACAGGCGCTGCACGCAGCACGACTCTCAGCCGCCAAACAGGACGATCCGCTGGGGGTGAGCCATTTATCTTATTCGTTGAGCGGTTACGGAGACATCGCATTGCCGGCTCAGAAGGCCTCTGAAACCTGACATGCGAGGAACAACGGTAATATCACTGTTGAGAGGATTAATTACGTTACGGGCAATTTGCGCCGCGGCGGTGTTATGTGCGAGTTCGAGCCTGTGGGCCGCACAGGCACCGAATGCAAAGGCAAATACGCCATCGCAGACGAAAGCCAGCCCTCAATCTGAAACCGAGGCGACGATCAAGAGCGGACAGACGCTATTTCTTCAGGACTGCGCCTTTTGCCATGGACGAGATGCGGGAGGCGGGGAATCTGGACCGGATCTGACGTCCTCAACCCTGGTGGCAACCGATCTGAACGGGAACAAGATTGCTCCTGTCGTTCGCCAGGGACGTCCAAACAAAGGCATGCCGCCATTCAATTTGTCGGCTGCCGATATTGCCGCGCTGGTGGCGTTCATTCATGACCAAAAAAGTAAGAGTGATGCCCATCCGGGAGGACGCCGGCGCGTGGATGTAGCCGATTTGCAAAGCGGTAACGCAGAGGCAGGTAAAGAATACTTTAACGGCGCGGGAGGGTGTACGTCATGCCACTCGGTCACAGGCGATTTGGCCGGAGTTGCAAAACGGTATACGGGATTGAGACTCGAAGAGCGCTTGCTCTATCCACGCGATGCAAAAGCAAAAGTTACCGTGACGCTGCCTTCCGGACAGACACTGGCAGGCACGTTGCAATATCGCGATGAATTCACAATCGGGATGACGGACCAGGATGGCTGGTATCACTCATGGCCGGTGAACGCTATTAAGTACAAAGTGGATGAGCCAGCGGAGGCACATGCGGAGTTGCTCGGCAAATACACCGATGACGACATTCATAACCTGATGGCCTATTTGCAGGCGCTGAAGTAGAAGGCGGACTTGATGAACAAAGCGAAGTTGCTCACTGTGGGATTGATGGCCGCTGCGTGGTGTGCAGCGCAAGGATTGAATCCCGAGACGCTACTGCATCCGCCGCCGAACAGTTGGCCGACCTATCACGGCGACTATTCCGGACGAAGGCATAGCAGTTTGACGCAGATCAATGCGCAAAACGTCGATGAACTGGCGTTATCGTGGGAGTTTCAAACGAACCAGACCGCAACGCTGAAGTGTTCGCCGCTGCTGGTAAACGGCGTGCTTTACATCAGTGTTCCCGATGCAGTATGGGCGCTGGATGCGCGCACCGGGCACCAGATCTGGCGCTACACGTATCCGCCGAACAAGGGATTCCACATCGGACATCGCGGAGTTGCGATGTACAAGGACTGGCTCTATTTCACTACGCCCGACGCTCATCTGGTTTCGTTAAACGCGAAAGACGGCAGCGTGCGCTGGAACATAGTGGTGGCTGATAACGAAAAGGGCTACTGGACAACGATGGCGCCGCTGGTTGTAAAAGATCACCTGCTTCTCGGCGTCTCGGGAGATTTCGACAATCTGACCGGATACTTGCGCGCGATCGATCCGGAGACAGGCAAGACGCAGTGGCAGTGGGACAGCACACCACCTCCAGGCACTCCCAACATGACCACGGGCGGGATGACTTGGATGACCGGGACTTACGATCCCGCGCTGAACTTGCTGTATTGGGGAACGGGCAATCCGACGCCGGTGCTGCAAGGCGGGACACGACCAGGCGTGAACCAATATACGTGCAGTATTGTGGCCCTGAATCCCGATACGGGCAAATTAGTTTGGGCTTTTTCAGCGTCACCGCATGATACGCACGATTGGGATGCGGTGGAGACGCCGGTGCTGGTGGATGCCGATTTTCGCGGTACGCCACGCAAGATGCTGATGCAGACATCGCGTAATGGTTACTTTTTTGTGCTGGACCGCACTAACGGCAAGAGTCTGTTGACTACAACTTATGGTCCCGTGAACTGGTCATTGGGAGTGGATGACAAGGGCCAACCGATTCCGAATCCCAAAAAGGAACCGGCGCGCGACGGCCGGTTAATCGCACCCGACGAAGGCGGACTGACGAATTACAGGTCGCCCAGCTTCGATCCGAAGACGGGCCTGTTCATCGTAGATGCCCACCCTAGCTATGGGATTTACTTCACCAAACCGGCCGATGGCACATTTGGCTGGGCTGGCGCCGATTATGGCGTTTGGAGCAAAGGCGTACTGGAGGCGATTGATTACCAAACGGGCAAGCTGCGGTGGACGCACGAACTCGGTCCGCACGGTTCCGGCGCAGGCGTGCTGACGACGGATTCTGGCCTGACATTTTCAGGCGATGCCGAAGGCAATGTCCTGGTATTCGATACCGCCACTGGAAAGACACTTTGGCACGCGGGAGCCGGGGCCGGAATGGACAGCTCGCCGATCACTTATGAATTAGACGGCCGGCAATATGTGGTCACGAGCAGCGGCGGGGTGCTATTTGCGTGGGCGCTTCCGAAAAGTGTTGTCGAAAAGACTGCAAACTCGGCGGCACTGCAGTAGGCAAAATTGGCCTATGCTCCCGAGAAGAGCTTGAGAGTTGGGGTGCCCTTAGGCCGCGATTTGAATTGTCTGCTTGGAATTCTGCCCGCTTGCCGACGCGCGCGGTTCTGTAGTGGTGTTGTTTATACGGCCGGTTTGGATCAATTCGCGTTCGAGTTTGGTTTCCAGGATCGCGACCTTTAGTTTGTGCTGTTCTTGTTTGCGAATTTCTTCCGATTGACGGCGAGTTTCCTGAGCGTGCGAGCGTTCGTTTTGGGCCTCGCGAGCTTTCTGCGAAACGAACCCAATTTCGGCTTTGCGCTTTTCGGCTCTGAGAGTTAGCAGGTCCTTGAGCGCTCGTTGGAAGAGCCGTTCATAGTGAGCGTGATATCGGATATACGGTGCAAGCTCTTTCTGCACCTCTTCGTCAAGAGGACGATCCATCATGACAACCGTCTGCAGGCTCTGGGCGCGCTGGCTCAACCAGTAATGCTGGGCCATCTTTTCGACCAGGATCTGTTCGGTTGGAGTAGACGGCTGATGTTCTTCGCGTAGACCTTGCTGGAGGCGGTCGAAGGCTTGTGCGTCCTCCCAT
>DASREJ010000222.1:0-14083 GCA_035652115.1 Bryobacteraceae bacterium | reverse complement strand
AACGGTGTCCTCTCCGTGCTGCTGGCTCCGTCGACGGACATCACGCCCGTCGCCTACTATCAGGCTGTTTACAACAGCAGCGACGGGTTGACGACTTGGACCGAGAATTGGGCGGTGCCGCCCAGCGCAACTCCTCTGACTCTAAGCCAAGTGAGAGTGACGAATACTAGCGGATCTGGTGGCACCGGCGGAGGAGGAACGGGCAGTCAAATAGCCATTAGCCAAGTCACAGGATTGACGTCCGACTTAAATGCGATCAACTCGTCGCTTTCGACTTTCAATTCTATCGTAGACGGATTGAATCTGCTGATCGGTAATTTGACAAATACCGTTAACAGTTTGGGCAACACGGTTGCCAATTTGACGGCGGGAGCAACAACCGCCAATTTTGTAGACGACGAAACTCCAGGTGGTGCTATTAACGGCACGAACACGATCTTTACGCTTGCCAACACGCCGGCAGTTCCAGTCAATTTGACGTTGTATCGGAACGGCATTTTACAAACCAGCGGAGTGGATTACACGTTGTCCGGAACAACGATCACGTTTTCGGGTAACGAAGCACCGCAGAGCGGAGATGCGCTGCTGGCCTATTACCGTATACCGGGAACCGGAACTGCTTCTACTTTTGTGGACAATGAAACACCCGCGGGAATTATCGACGGCAACAATGTAGGGTTTTCCTTGGCGTACATTCCTTGCCCAGCAATCAGTCTTAGACTGTTCAAAAACGGCGCTCTGTTACAGGAAAACGTCGATTATACGCTGTCTGGCCAAATGATCACGTTTGCCAATTCCACGGTTGCTCCAGCGGTCGGCGACTCTCTTACCGCCTATTACCGAATCATGAGCCAGAACCTAAGTACTTCTGTAAGTCGGGGTGAATCTGCGCCTGTACGGCAGGATCGCTAAGATCCGCCGCTGTAACCAGACGAGGAGCAAGAAACATTTGCTTAGGTGTTTTTTCTCCTCGCACCGCTTTTGCCGCTTGGGTTACCGCCGTTTCGCCCATTCTGAATGGATCCTGAATCACCAGCGAATCGACAATTCCGGACTGTAATTCCTGAATCAGAATGGGACTGGAATCGAAGCCGACGATCTTGACTTTAGATCCTCTCTCTTTCAAAGCTTGCGCTGCTCCCGTGCTTCCTGACTCGTTCGAACAAAAAATGCCGTCCAAATTCGGATGAGCCGTAAGCATGTTTTCGGCGACCGCCAGCGACAGTGCGATGCTGGCCATTCCGTAGCGCTCATCAAGAATTTGTATATTGGGAAACTTCGCGTGGAGTTGATTGCGGAATCCATCTTCGCGAGCAGTTGTAGAAGCGCCGCCCGGCGTGGTTTTGATCATTATGATATTTCCCTTACCGCCTAACACTTTCCCCATACGATCTGCGCCAAGCTGCCCTCCCGCGTAGTTGTCCGTCGCAACAAATGTGACATAATTGCCGCCATCGATGCCCGAATCGTAGATCACGACAGGAATACGCGCTGCGGCAGCGCGATTGACAACAACCTTGAAAGCCGAACGGTCCGACGGCGCAACGGCAATAGCATCAACTTGCCGGTTGATCATGGTCTCCATAATTTGCATCTCGCCCGCGATGTCGGTCTCGTTTGGGGGACCATCCCACACAATAGCTACATTGTTCTCCTGTGCGCCCTTCACGGCCCCGGCATGAACGCTCTGCCAAAAGATGTCTGCACTCGCTTTGGGGATGACGGCAATAGTCGTTTTGTGGGAGCGATTGCATCCCATAAAGCCGAACGCAGCACCCAGCAAAAAGATAGTTCCGGCTGAAACTCGCAGCAAGCGAGGCGATCTCATAATCGGTAGATTAGAAGCTGGTTCGAACACGCAGGTAAATTCATAGCTTAGCGAGAGGTGAAGCATGCAACTTGGCTTGGTGGGTTTGGGGCGCATGGGCGCCAATATGGTGCGCCGTTTGCAAAATGGCGGTCACAAGTGCACCGTTTTTGATTTGAATGCCGACAATGTAAAAAAACTGGTGAGCGAAGGCGCTGGCGGAGCAAATTCGCTGCAGGATCTAGTACAAAAACTTGCCAAACCACGAGCCGTTTGGGTGATGGTTCCGGCAGGCAAAGCCACCGAATCCACCGTTCAGACGCTGGCTGACGCCATGGAGGCCGGAGATACCGTCATCGACGGCGGCAACAGTTTCTACAAAGACGACATCCGGAGAGCCGCCGAACTGAAGGGCCGCGGAATTCATTACATGGATGCAGGTACGAGCGGCGGAGTATGGGGCGTGGAGCGTGGCTACTGCCTGATGGTCGGCGCCGAACCGGATGCTTTCAAACAACTGGAGCCGATCTTTAAGACGCTGGCGCCTGGCCTTGGAAATATTGAGCGAACTCCGGGATTCGACAAACTGGGAAGCACGGCCGAGCAGGGCTACATGCGCACCGGACCGCCAGGATCAGGTCATTTCGTGAAGATGGTGCACAATGGCATCGAATATGGCGTGATGCAGGCTTATGCCGAGGGTTTCGATTTGATGGTTCATAAGGACGCGAAGGAACTGCCCGAGCAGGAAAGATTCAGCTTAAATGTGGCGGAAATCGCCGAGCTTTGGCGGCGCGGCAGTGTCATTGGTTCGTGGCTGCTGGACTTGACCTCAATGGCGCTTGCAGAAAATCCGTCCCTCTCGAACTTCACGGGATTTGTGCAGGATTCCGGAGAAGGGCGATGGACGATCAATGCTGCGGTTGAGGAAGCAGTTCCAGTAGAAGTGTTGGCGTCGGCGTTATTTACTCGTTTCCGATCGCGCAAGGAACATACGTTCGCTGAAAAGGTGCTGTCGGCGATGAGATCCAAATTCGGCGGTCACGTCGAGCTTCCGACCGGTGGTTGACTCTACTCTAACTCTGGCCCTGTCGGCGTAATCTTCACATGCATGATGTGCGTGGCGAAAACGCTTTTGCCCAGAAACGAGACCTGTACAACTTCGCCGTGCTGGGTCGCCTGACGCTGATATTGATCGAACACAAAGTTGCCGAGCGAATAGAAGATCAGCCCTGTTTTGTAGCGTTCCTCCGGCTGAATGACGTGCGGATGATGGCCAATCACTAGAGTCGACCCACAATCGATGGCGGCGTGAGCGAATTCGATTTGGGCTTTTGACGGCTTGGGCATGTATTCGATCCCGTTATGCATCGAGACGATTACAACGTCGCACCGCGCGCGGAGAGCAGCGACGTCCCGGCGCATCGTGTCAACATTGGTGATCGCAATTCGAGAATCGACATCGCGCCAATTTCCGTTGCTCTGATCGTAGGTGTAGCCAAGAAAGCCGAAGCGAACGCCGTTTCTGATCACGACAACGCCCGCATGTGTCGCCACCTCGGAATCGCCGCTTCCAACCGGCTGTATGCCATGCGAACGAAGCCAGTCGATAGTGTACTCCACGCCGTGCGGCCCGCAATCGCGCGCATGATTGTTTGCTGTAGAGGCAACAGATACGCCGCATAGTTTTAGTCCGGCAACCGTATCCGGAGGCGCATGAAATATCAGGCCGCCCTGATAATACGGACCACGATCCGAAAATGGTGACTCGAGATTGACGAACGTAATATCCGATCCGGCAAGCAGCGGAGCAATTTTCCGTAGCGGCATCGCAGGGTCGTGAGCGGTAACAATGGCGCGGCGGACAGCGCGCGCAAACATCACATCGCCAGCAAAGATCAGGCGATTATAGGGCGCATGAGCCGACGTCGCGAGGCGTTTGTGAATCGCAGGCGGTGGCGGGATGTCGGGGGAGTTGCAAGCTGTCAGAAGCAGCAGGAATAATGCGAGAGACGAGCACCTCACTCAAAGTTGAGCGGCGGCGGCGTTATCGAGGAACCACGTCGCCCTCGCGTCACGGCTGCCAATTTGGCACGGATAAGTCATGGGGTTTTCGGCGCCCGTTAGAACTTCGCGCACAGCCGGCGCCTTATCGGCGCCCGCCACCTGCAGAACGGTTCTTTTGGCCGCACGAAGCATACCTGGTAGTAGAGTTATGCGATCCATTTTTACTTTCTCCACCCAGACATGCGCTGCTATGTCAGTCGTATTTTGAATCAGCGGCTCCCCAGGAAACAAGCTGGCCGTATGACCTTCCACTCCCATACCGCGGTGAACGATGTCAAAGCTCGGAAGCGCGCCGTCGTTGCCGATCCCAAAGAATTGCTTGACTTCATTAACGTACCGAGTTGCCGCTTCATCCGGCGGAAGCTCTCCGTGAATTCGGTGAATATTCGCTTTGGGAATACGTGCAACGTCGAGTAGCGTTTCCTTCGCAAGCTTGAAGTTGCTCTGCGAATCTGTGGGAGGCACACACCGCTCGTCAACCCAAAAAATATGTATGTCAGACCAGTTGAAGTTCGCCTGCGCCATACGCGTAAAAAGAAGCCGCGGCGAACTGCCGCCTGAGATTGCAAGCGTCGCTCGCGATTGCGCTTTGATGTCTTGTGCAAGACACTCCAGGATGTAAGCGGCACAGAAATCCGCCAGTTGTTCAGGCGTTTGGTAAATTTTGAGCGCGGCGCTAGGCTTGCTCATTTAATAATTCCTGGGCACGCGCGTAGGCGGAATCAAAGGCTGGATCGCAGCCCAAAATGGTCAATTCCTCTGTCATAAGTTTGTGATCTGTCGGCTCCTCGTATGTGTAACTCCGCTGCTGCCCATTGGTGCTATGCAAACTCATGCAATCAGGGCCTGTTCTTTCAAATACAATCCGCTCGGAATCGGCACGAAGGGCGATGCGGTGAAGACCGGGGCCATAACCGGCTTCCTTAACAAAAGAAACCTGCGCTTTATGAGGAGCAGAGAACCATGCGCCCACGTAAAGTGCGGCGGCAGGCAACTCCTCTCCGGCGTATGCGATTTCAATGGCGTGAAATTTCGAATAACAGTTTCGGCGCGATGGATTGTCGAATATCTGAGAGATCGGCTCGCGCCATTTAGTTAGCCGCGTCCATTCCAGATCAGCTACAGTTCGTCTTTGCGCGCGCAGGGCGGCCACTACGCCGAACGCGGCTCCCGCTGACAAACCTTGCGTATCGACAACCACTTTGTTGGCGATATTGATGATTGCCTGCAAGCCGGCTTTTTGGTCGACTGTAGCCTCAGGATGTAATGCAGCCCGATGGCGGCACCAGAAAATCACCGGCAGATCGGCTGCAGTCAATCCGACTAACGTCGGTCCGACGTTGGGCCAGCTTTCCGGACGCGCTGTGATTTCAATTTGCTCACAACAAATCTGCTGCGCTTTGCCAAAAGGCTTCCAGCATTGTGCAAGTACCCGAGCTTCCAGTTCGTGCTCAGCGCCATCGGAGACAGCCAAAACAATACCGCGACTCGGATGTTCGCGCATGAGTTCGGCGATGGTCTGCGAAGCGGAAAAGCCGCCATCCGGCTCGTCGGTTGCGACAATCAGCGTCATTGCGCAAGCGCGCAACACGGTAGGTTTGCCCTGTTGCTTTTCTTCGTGTCCCAGCGAAGTCCAGAGCTTGCCCAAGCCTTTTAGAATTTGCTCTGGTTGGGCCGGAAAAATAACAGCGGTACTCATGGAATCCTCCACACATGGCCCTGTTGCGCAAGCATATCGTCGGACGCCTTCGGTCCCCAAGAGCCCGCAGGATAGTTGGGAAAGAAGAATTTACTGTTCTCCCAGACTTCAAGGATAGGTTGAACAATCTGCCAGCTCGCTTCCACCATGTCCTGCCGCGTATAAAGAGTGGGGTCGCCCATCATCGCATCGAGTAAAAGCGTTTCGTAAGCCGTAGGCGAGCGCTCGCCAAAGCTGGAGCCGTAGTTAAAATCCATCGATACGGGCCGTACGCGCATGCCGCTACCGGGGCTTTTCGAAAGAAACCGAAGCGAAATACCTTCTTCCGGCTGGATGCGTAACACCAGGAGATTCGGACGCACCTCGCGCAACCCTGTTTTTGTCTCCTGCTGGAAAAGGCCCAATGGGGGCGCCTTGAACTGGATCGCAATATCGGTAACGCGCTTCGGCATCCGCTTACCCGTTCGAATGTAGACAGGTGTTCCAGCCCAACGCCAATTATCGATGAAGAAGGTAACTGCGGCATATGTGTCGGTTTGCGCGTCCGCGCTCACACTAGGTTCCTGCCGGAATCCGGCGACCTGCTCACCGCCTACGAATGCCGGTCCATACTGTCCCGCGACGGCGTACTTGGGCACATCATCGTGTTTCATCACGCGAACCGCCCGAAGCAACTTAGCACGCTCGTCTCGAACGTTCGTGGCATCGAAGATCGTCGGCGGCTCCATCATGACGGTTGCCATCACTTGACTGAGGTGATTCTGAATCATGTCGCGCAGAGCACCGGCTTCTTGGTAATAGGCGCCGCGGCCTTCCACTCCGATCGATTCGGCCGCTGTGATCTGAATGTGGTCTACATAGCGGCGATTCCAAAGCGGCTCAAATATTCCGTTGCCGAAACGGAAAGCCAGGATGTTCTGAACCGTCTCCTTGCCTAAATAGTGATCGATGCGGTAAATGGCGGATTCATCGAAGACTTTGTGAATTTCGTCATTCAGTTTTCGCGCGCTAGCGAGATCGTGCCCGAACGGTTTCTCGATAATGACGCGCCGCCAACCATGTCCTTTATTGAGTTGATGTGCCCCGAGTTCCAGAATGGCTTCCGCATAATGGCTAGGCTGCGTGGAAAGATAGAAAAGCACATTGCCGGCGGTCCTATGCGATTTCTCGACTTCGTCTAATCTGTTGCGGATGTCGTCGTACGAACTCGGCACGTTGAGATCGCCGGGAACATAAAAGAGCGATTGGGCGAAAGACTTCCAAACGTCCTCATCGAAGGGCGCATCTTCCAGGAATTTCGAAACCGACTCCTTCATCTTTTCGCGAAACGCGTCGTCCGACATCGGAGTGCGGGAACTGCCGATAACAGCGAAGTCGGGCGAAATGCGGCGCTCGTAAAACAGGCGATACAGGGAAGGTAGAAGCTTGCGTTTCGAAAGATCGCCGCTCGCGCCGAAGATCACCACCGCGCATGGCGGCACTCTGCGCTCAAACCGCAGAGCGTCTTCTAATGGATTGACTTCGGGAGGGGCTTGAACGACAACGCTCATAGACATTAATGATGATACGGCGTGGCGAATGGTGGCAAGCGCAAACTAATAGTAGAAAATTAAATTGAGAGTTGAATGAGCACAAAAAAGAAGATTGTAGCTGTTCTGAACGATTTAATGTTCACCGTGAAAATTCAGGAGGCGGCGAAACGTGCAGGACTGGAAACGGTATTTGTAAAATCTCAACAACACGCGTTAGACCAAGCTAAAGAGAACCCTGCCGTCATCATCCTGGATTTGAACTACAGTGAAGCAGCGCCGCTAGAAACTATTGAAAAGTTAAAAGCGAACGATGAAAGCAGCAAAGTATCGCTGCTTGGCTATGTGTCACACGTTCAAGTTGATCTGAAGCATGCAGCGCAAGAAAAAGGCTGTGACACGGTCATCGCCCGTTCGGCATTTTCACAAAACCTTCCGCGAATTCTAAGCCGCTACGCCGCGTAGTAACCGGCCGTCGATTTGGTTTCCCTAAAAGAATAGTTGAGTTATTTTAGTTTGACTGTTCGCAGCCTGCCCCATATGCTGCGAACAGTAGGCTTCGGGACGCCGCCGTATTGGCCTCGCGTTTGGGCCTCATTTCCCCGATGAGTTTCTCGCGGCGCCCTGCCAATGCATCAATTGCGCACGCTGTCGCACTTTCCTTGCCGTGGTTTTCGCTCGCCGGCGGCTTGTGTCTCGCGCAAGCCACATTTGCGCAAGACACCCGGACGGTAAGCGAGCCAGTCGCACCTGCAACGTGCACGAAACTCACCGCGCACTTGATATCTAACAAAGGAGCGCTAAACGAGACGGACGAAAGCCGGCTAGACACAGCACGTATTCAACAGGCCATTGATAGCTGTCCCGCGCGAAAAGCAGTCGAATTAGCTTCTGACAGTGAAAGAAACGCGTTCCTATCAGCCCCACTCCAATTGCCCTCCGGCGTGACTCTAGTCGTCGATAAAGGAGTGACGCTCTTCGGATCGCGCAATCCACGCGATTACGATGTCTCACCCGGGAGCTGTGGAATCGTGAACGAAAAGGGCCACGGGTGCAAGGCGATTATTAATGGTACCCACGCGGAAAATGCAGGCGTCATGGGACCGGGAACGATTGATGGCCGCGGCGGCGCAAAATTATTAGGAGCGAAAGTTTCGTGGTGGGATCTTGCTCAGCAAGCCAAAGTCACGAACAAGAACCAGAACTGCCCACGATTGCTGATTTTGACGCGTTGCAATAACTTCACGTTGTACAACATCACGCTTACGAACTCGCCCAATTTTCACGTTTCTTACAACCTGGGCAATGGATTTACTGCTTGGGGCGTGATCATTGACAGCCCTAAGACTGCGCGCAATACGGACGGCATCGATCCAGCCAATTCAACCAATGTGACAATCACGCACTGCTTTATTCACACAGGCGATGATCAGATCGCGATCAAAGCGGGTGGAACGGTTCCTTCGACCGACATGTCGATCGTCCACAATCACTTTTATACGGGTCACGGCATGTCGATTGGCAGCGAAACCGATTCTGGCGCAAATCATATTCTGGTTGAGGATCTGAGTATCGATGGCGCAGATAACGGCATACGTATCAAATCGAATTCGAGCCGGGGCGGACTGGTTGAAGATGTGAAATACGAAGACGTGTGCATTCGAGACACAAAGAATCCCATCTACATGGACACGAATTACTCCGCGTCGGTTGGTAAGGAGCGGAATAAGCTTCCCACATTTCAGAACATCACGCTTCACAATGTGCACATTTTGGATGGCGGCAAGATCACGCTCGATGGTTATGACCCAGCCCACCGGCTGCAAATGAATTTCGACGATGTGACGATCGGCGGAACGCCAAAGATCAGCGCAGTTCATGCGGATTTTGTGTTGGGGCCGGGACCAGTCAACTTCCAGGCTTCGGGAGATGACGTTCACGTTACTGGGAAACCGCGAAAGAAATCCAAAGGAAACGCCTGCGCGAGCAAATTTGTGCCGATGCCTGTCACGCCTTAGAGAGGAACAAGAATGACAAGAAGAGAGCTACTGGAATACGCGGCCGCGTTGGTTCCCGCGCTAGCAATGGCACAAGCTGCGGAATCATCGACTGAAATTAACGCTACTCTTGCGCGCATAAAATCGCCAGTCTTTCCAAAGGGGGATTTCGACATTACAAAATACGGAGCTGTCGGAGACGGCCAGACCAAATGCACGGACGCGATCAAGAAAACGATTCAAGCATGCCATGCCGCAGGCGGCGGACGGATTCTAGTTCCCCAAGGAACATTTTTAACCGGCGCAATTCATCTGGAGAGCAACATGAACCTATATGTCGACGAAGGCGCCACACTGCTTTTCAGCACTGACCCGAACGATTACTTGCCGGTTATCTACACGCGTTTTGAAAGCACGGAGTGCATGAATTATTCGCCGTTCATCTATGCGTTCGAAAAAGAAAATGTGGGCATTTCCGGACCCGGCACGCTCGACGGCCAAGCAGATGCCACGCATTGGTGGGATTGGACGCGCAAGGCCCGCGGCGGTAAAACACGTGACGACAAATCCACCGCTCAGAATGATGTCCAAACCTTGGTGGAAGAGATGGGTAACAAGGACGTGCCCGTCAAAGATCGCATCTTTGGTCCCGGACACTATTTGAGGCCCAACTTCATTCAGCCCTATCGCTGCAAGAACGTACTGCTTGAAGCGTTCACGATCAAACGATCGCCCATGTGGGAACTTAATCCGACGCTTTGCCAAAATGTTACGGTACGCCGGGTAACGGTGGATTGCCCGAATGGGCCGAACAACGACGGTTGTGACCCGGACGCCTGCACGGACGTGCTGATTGAGAAATGCACATTCAGTACGGGAGACGACTGCATTGCAATCAAATCCGGACGCAATCGGGATGGCCGGCGCGTCGGGGTCCCAACATCAAACGTAGTTATACAGGACTGCGTAATGAAGGATGGCCACGGTGGTGTCTCGATTGGCAGCGAGGTTTCCGGCGGCATGAAAAATATCTGGATACGCCGGTGCGAGATGAGCAGCCCCCACTTACAACGCGCGCTGCGAATCAAAACGAATTCCTATCGCGGCGGCCACATCGAAAACATCTCATTCACGAACGTAAGAGTCGGTCAAGTAGCCGACGCAGTTGTGCAGGTGACCTTCTATTACGAAGAAGGTCCAGGGGGGCCGTTTAAGCCTACGGTAAAGAACATAGTCGTCGCCGACGTAACCTGCCAAAAGAGTCAATACGGACTCGATTTAGAGGGCTATCCTGACGATCCAATCAGCGGCGTCGATCTCTCTAACTGCACATTTAATAACGCATCCAAAGGAAATAACTTTCAGAATGTGGAAGGCGTGAAGGTTTCGAATGTGACTGTAAATGGTAAGCCCATTACCGCAGCCGAAATGACCGCGAAGGGCTGAAGACTTTTTATGACAAAACAAGTTGTATTGCCCAAGTACTCGGTAGGGGTAGGAGACCGCTTCGCTCATCAGGCAAAGGCGCAATTACGAGCATGTATTCTGGCAGCCGAGCAAGGTATCGACGTAATACCGGTTTGGAATAAATCGAACCGCGAGCACCTGATTATCGGTTCAGAGCCGACCACCACACGAGTTGCTGCGGATAGCGCCGTGAAGGCATTGGGTTGGAACAAGCCATATTACATCGATGCCGATCACATCAATCTGAAAACGGTGGACCGGTTTGCCCAGCCTTGTGACTTCTTCACGATCGATGTCGCGGATTTAATCGGTAAGGGCGCTGATATCGCATCCGTTCAGGCATTCGCCGATAAGCACCCAGAATTGATCGGCGAATTGCGCATCCCGGGTGTTGACCGCTCGTTTACGATTGATCGCAATTTTGTGATTAACGTCGCCAACAAATATCTCGCGGCGGTGCAAGAAGCGGGGCGCATTTATCGTCACATCGAACAAACAAAGGGCAAAGGAAATTTCATCGCAGAAGTTTCCATGGATGAGACTGATTCTCCGCAAACCCCAGTCGAGCTATTGATCATCCTTGCCGCGATTGCGGACGAAGGCATTCCGATTCAGACCATTGCCCCGAAGTTCACGGGGCGGTTTAACAAAGGCGTCGATTATGCCGGCGATCTCGAGAAGTTTGCACAGGAGTTTTCAGATGATGTGGCCGTGATCGCTTACGCGGTGCAACAATATGGACTTCCGCAGAACCTTAAGCTGAGCGTTCACTCTGGTAGCGATAAGTTTTCCATCTATCAACCCATTCGCGAGGCGATTAAGAAGTTCGACGCTGGCGTGCATTTGAAGACCGCGGGAACCACGTGGCTCGAAGAACTGATCGGCCTCGCGGAGGCTGCCGGCGATGGGTTGAAACTTGCCAAAGAAATTTACTCCGAAGCATACGCACATCGCGAGGAACTGTGCGCGCCGTATGCGACCGTGATCGACATCGATCCCGCCAAGCTGCCAGCTCCCGAAGAGATAAACAAGTGGTCGTCGGAACAATTTGTCGCTGCGCTTCGGCATGATCCGAAGTCACCGAACTACAACAGCAGCATACGTCAGCTCCTGCATGTAGGATTTAAAGTTGCAGCGAAGATGGGTGATCGATATCTGAAGCTGCTGGAGCAAATGGAAGACACGGTGGCTAAAAACGTAACTACAAATCTTTTCGATCGCCACATCAAGCCGTTGTTCCTGGGAGCATAACGATGGCGAACAGCCTTTTTGACTTATCCGGCCGCGTGGCCGTGGTGATGGGCGGAACGTCCGGGATCGGCCGGTCGATTGCGTCTGGATTGGCTGACGCGGGCGCCGACGTCGTCGCTACCGGGCGCCGTGAAGGCAAAGTTAACGAGGTGGCGGACGAGATCGAAAAACGCGGCCGGAAAAGTTTACGGCAGACGGTGGATGCGTCCAACCGCCAATCGATTGATGCATTGCGCGACGCGGTTTTGAATCAGTTGGGGCGCATCGATATCCTTGTCAACTCTGCTGGTCAAATCTTTCGTAAGCCCACAATGAACATCAGCGAAACAGAATGGCAGACATTGATGGACGTCAATTTAACCGGTACATTTCGTGCATGCCAAAGCTTCTATGAGCCGCTTGTTGCAAGCGGACGTGGGCGCGTTGTGAACATCGCTTCGTTGAACTCATTTGTGAGCTTTTTCGAGGTGACGGCATACGCGTCATCAAAGGCTGGCGTGTTGGGGTTGACTCGAAGCCTTGCTGTGGAATGGGCTCAAAAAGGTGTCCTTGTGAATGCGATCGCCCCCGGCGTGTTTCGCACTGAGCTTAATTCCGGGCTCTTGGACGGTACCGAACGAGGCCGCGAATTGCTGCTCCGCACTCCGATGAAGCGCTTCGGAAAGATTTCCGAACTGGTTGGAACGGCCATTTTTCTATCATCTGAAGCAGCCAGCTTTATCACCGGGCAATGTATCGCCGTAGATGGCGGATTTCTTGCGTCGGGCGTAAATCAATAGCGAGACACAACTGCGATTCCTTCGCGACCGAACTCCGTAATAAGGTATTGACATGGACGTTCGGCAGCTTGAGCTGTTTTTGGCGGTGATGGAATACGGCAGCGTCACCAGAGCGGCAGAACGCGTCTATCTCTCCCCTGGTGCTGTCAGCCTCCAACTGCATAGCCTTTCTACCGAGCTTCAGACCGAACTGTTCGTACGCACGGGAAAGCGGTTTGTCCCCACGCCCGCGGCCGTGCGGCTCGCCGATCTGGCAAAGAGCGTAGTGCGGCACGTCCGGAGAATTGAACACGAGTTCTCGAATGATCCCGCAGTGGATGTTCGTCCGTTCCACTTGGCGACGGGTGCAAGCACGTTGATTCATCGCTTGCCAAAGCCGTTGCGGCTGCTGCGCCAACGGTACCCCAAAATCCAGATTCAAGTGACGGTTTCGGCCACCGAAGAAATGGTTGCCGGTCTCTTAGAACGGCGTTTCGACCTCGCTATCATTTCCTTGCCCTACGATGAGACGGGCCTTACGGTAATTCCTTTATTCGACGAAGAACTGCTTATTCTTCGGCCCACGAACAAGCCGGTACGAAGCTCGGGGGTGCGCAACATCTTACCTGAAGAGTTGGCTTCGGCGAAATTTCTGCTGTACCCGCCTCGCAGCAACATGCGCTCCATCATTGAGACCTTCTTTCGCGACATCAACGTTGTGCCGCAAGTGGCGATGGAAGCGGATGATACCGAAGTGATGAAAAAATTAGTAGAGAGCGGCTTCGGCTACGGTATTTTGCCGGAATCGGCATTGCATGGAAGTCCGCGATTCTTTCATACGTTCCGCGTGCGGGATAACAAAATCATCCGGCGGCAGGCATTGGCGATGATGAAGTCTGAATATCCTCGTGCATTGACTTTATCGATAGCCGAGTTTTTTAGATCTACTCTAAGCAGCGGTAATCTCTAGACCATCTGATTAAGCTGGAGAAAATCCGCTCAGCTTTCTCGTTTCCACGCGCCGCGGCAGCAGCAGGTGAATGATCAACAACGCCAAAAGGTAGATGCTTCCGCAAATGATGAAGATGGGACCATAAGCATCGTGCGAATAGTCCAACCACACACCAACAGGGCGCTGAGCTAGCGCACCACCAATCGCTCCTCCTAAGCCGCCCAAGCCAACGACAGACGCGACAGCCGCGCGCGGGAAATTGTCGGACGCGACCGTGAATAGATTGGCCGACCAACCTTGGTGCGCCGCCGTTGCAACGCTGATCAGTGCAACGGTGAACCAAAGGCTCGACGCTACCTCGGGCACAAAGATGACCGCCGCTACTGCAAGCGCGCAGACAAGCATTGCGGTCTTCCGGGCCTTCTGCACTGCCCAGCCGTTTTTGATTAATGACGAAGACAGCCAGCCCCCGCAAATGGACCCTACAGCCGACGCCGCGTAAACCACGATCAAAGGCGCCGCAACTTGCTCCAGATTCACGTGATACGCGCGCTGC
>DASREJ010000221.1:0-10197 GCA_035652115.1 Bryobacteraceae bacterium | reverse complement strand
GGCGTATTTGTTTCGGCGTTTCACCACGGATCTCTCACATCAGTTCCCGCTGTATAGCAAGACCCGCTCGCTCGCTCCCAAGAGTTTCAACGGGCCGGATAATTGTTTGCAGGATGTAAACGCAAAGAATTGTCCCTCAATTACTCGAAATCTGGAGGGTAGTTTTGGGCTGCGCTTCCTGTACACCACGTCTTATACATCCGCGGGTAATGCTGTTCCGTTCTATTTCGATCCAACGCTCGGCGGGGCGGATATCAACGGAACTATTCTCCTGCCCAGCTACGCCGACTATCGTTTTCGTGGGCCCAACCTCCTGTTATTGCGGGGCACTTTTGAACATTCCATTTACAAGTGGCCCATTGGCGTTAAATTCATGATTGATGAAGGCCGCGTCGCAGTCAGGCATCAGGATCTTGGCTTCAATCACCTCTCGCACAGTTACGCGGCAGGGCTCACGTTACACGCCGGCGGTCTTCCGCTTGTGGACCTGCTCTTTGCCTGGGGCGGTCATGAAGGAACGCATAACATCGCGCTTATCAATTCCTCCCTGCTCGGCGGATCCGCAAGACCGTCGCTCTACTAGGAAGAACACACTACCCTACCCACGCCGCGTGGCGGCACGATCGCGAAAGAGGCGCATTTTTGCCGGCAAAAGAAGAAGTCGAAGTGATTGGATAGTTCTTCTCAGCGCGGCTGCCGTTTAAATCTTGACAATGGCAAGTATATACTTGCTTCAAGCAAGTATATGGCAAATTCGGCTCAGCAAATCGAGGCCGTCCGCCGGTTCAATCGCTTTTACACTGCGGCAATCGGCACATTAGATGAGGGACTGCTCAAAAGCTCGCTATCCTTGGCGGAAGCCAGGCTCCTGTTTGAAATTTCCACGTGCGAGCGGCCGATTGCTTCAGAGATAGCTGGCCACCTCAAACTGGATTTGGGCTACGTCAGCCGTATTTTGCGAAAGTTCGAAGATTGCGGACTGATCCGCCGCAAGACATCCAGTGTGGATGCCCGTCAAAACATAATCTCGTTAACGGCGGCTGGCCTAAGGCAATTCGCGGCGCTCGACAAGCGATCGAATACCCAAGTAGCCGCCATGTTGGCGTCTCTTAGCACCGAGAAACGGCAGAACCTTCTAGAAGCCATGAAGACAATCGAAAGCGCTCTCGGCGCAGAAAACGACCAAATACGCGGCGCCAAGCCATTCATGCTCCGGAATCATCGTCCAGGTGATATGGGCTGGATCGTCCACCGGCACGGCGCTCTTTACGCGCAAGAGTACGGTTGGGATGACCGATTTGAAGCGCTCGTCGCTCGAATCGCTGCGGACTTTATCGATCAGTACGACCCCGCGTCCGAACGATGCTGGATCGCCGAACGCGATAGCGAATTCCTGGGATGTGTCTTCCTGGTCAAAGATAGAACGTCCGACCAAACCGCGAAGCTTCGGCTTCTCCTTGTTGAGCCCAAATCTCGCGGCCTCGGAGTTGGCCGCGCTCTAGTGCGGCAATGCACGCAATTTGGTCGGCAAGCCGGCTACGCACGTATCGTGCTCTGGACGCAAAGCATTCTTAATCCCGCCCGCCATATTTATCAGAGCGAGGGGTACCGCCTGATGAAAGAAGAACACCACGAAAGTTTTGGAAAGAAGCTCACAGGCGAATACTGGGAATTACAGCTCTGATTTTTCTCAACAGCCCCGCTGTACCACTTGACAAGCAAGTGAACATTTTTCGATATTCAAATCAGGAGATTACTTGGATGCCAAGTGAAGAGGCTGATCGTATTGCGGTATTGCAGGGGACACTGGACTTAATAGTTCTGCGCACGCTTCAGACGATGGGTCCCCAGCACGCCTATGCAATTGCCACAAGGCTCCAGCAGGTTTCTGAAGATTTGCTGCACCTGAATCAGGGCACCTTATATCCCGCACTGGTGCGTTTAGAACAACAAGGGAGAATCAAGGGCGCGTGGGGGAAAACGGACAGCAATCGCGAAGCGAAGTTCTATTCCATCACCAAGACGGGAGAGAAAGCCCTGGCGCAGGAAACGCTTCGCTGGCGTCGCATGGCCGGTCTCGTCGACAAGCTGCTTTCGGAAGGAGCTTGATCTGTGCGGAGGCTAATAATGAGGCTTGTAAACCTGTTTCGGAGCCGACGCGCCGAACGTGAAATGACGCGCGAAATCGACTCGCATCTTGCTCTGTTGCAACAGGAGTTTGAGCGCCAAGGATTCTCTCCCGACGCCGCGGCGCAAGCCGCGCGCCGTGAGTATGGCAGCGTTGAGCAGGCGAAGGAATTGCATCGCGAAGCACGCTCCGTCATGTGGATCGATCACCTTGTGAAGGATCTCCGTTACGGCGTCCGAAACTTATTGCGAACGCCCGGCTTCACATTCATTGCCGTAATCGCTCTGGCTTTGGGAATTGGTGCGAATGGCGCAATCTTCAGCGTCGTGAATGCTGTACTGCTACGCCCACTGGCGTATAAAGATGCGGACCGCCTGGTCACCGTATTACACCGGGGTGCAGGTCCGGTTGCCACCGCTAATTACATCGACTGGCGCAATCAGAGCCATTCGTTTGAAGCAATGGGCGCTGCCGACTATTGGACCGCAAATCTCACCAGCAGCTCCGGCAACCCCGCTGAACATCTGTATGCGTTAAAAGTAACCCAAAACCTGCTGCCGCTTCTCGGTGTGCAGCCATTATTCGGTCGGCTCTTCGTTCCCGGAGAAGATCAGCAAGGCGCTGATCACGAAGTGATATTGAGTTATCGGCTATGGCAACGGCGCTTTAATCGTGATTCGAACATCCTGGGAACCCCGATCACTTTGAATGGCGAGGCGTACACCGTGGTCGGCGTAATGCCCCCATCTTTCCAATTCGCGCCGTTCTGGGCCACCCACGCCGAGTTGTGGGTTCCAGATGCATTCGGCCTCAGCATTCACAACCGGGACGATAAGCACTTACGAGTTTTCGCACGGCTCAAAAGCGGAATTACACTGACTCAGGCGCGGGCAGATGTTGCCGCGCTCACTGCTCGGTTGGATAAAGAATATCCGGCTACGAACCGTGGTGTCGTAGTTACTCCTCTAAAAGAAAATGTCGTCGGGAAGATCGAAACGCCCTTGCTGCTGTTACTGGGAGCAGTCGGCTTTGTACTTTTGATTGCATGCGCCAATGTTGCTCACATGTTGCTTGCGCGCACGTCAGACCGGCAGAAAGAAATCGCGGTGCGCACGGCCTTGGGAGCCGGCCGCACGCGCGTAGTTACTCAGTTTTTGACTGAAAATCTGGTACTGGCGATGACGGGAGCTTTTCTTGGCTTACTGATTGCCTTTGGCGGCACGAAAGCTCTTATCGTGCTTAGCCCGGCATACATCCCGCGAGTCGAAACGATTGCTATAGATTTCCGTGTTCTCCTCTTCCTGCTCTTTATTGCGGTGCTTACGGCGCTGTCGTTTGGACTTATACCAGCTCTTCATGCTGCTGCAGGCAATCTCAGCGATGCTCTCAAAGAAGGCGGCCGTGGCGATAGCGAGGGGCTTCATCGCACGCGTTTGCGGAGTTTCCTCGTCGCATCCGAATTCGCTCTGGCATTCGTGTTGTTAATCGGAACCGGCCTAATGATCCGCAGTTTTTTTGCGCTCGAATCAATTGATCCGGGTTTTAATGCGCACAACGTGATCTCAATGATCGTCTCAGTCGCCGGAACAAAAGAGGCCGACCTAAGCCACCGCACCATCTTTTATGGTCAACTTCTTCAAAAAATCAGATCACTCCCCGGTGTCGACTCCGCCGGCGCAATCAACCATCTGCCACTAGCCGGTGACTTGTGGGGACAAAGTTTCAGAATTGAAGGGCGGCCTGCGCCGCGACCCGGTGAATCCCCGGCCGCCATTTATCGCATCGTCATGCCGGGCTATTTCGAAACGATGCGATTGCCGTTGCGCCGCGGACGCGCTATCACAGATCGTGACGATGCACGCGAGCCGGGAGTCGTGATCGTAAATGAACGGGCGGCGCGCGAATACTGGCCGAGGGAAGATCCAATTGGCAAGCGCATTACGCTCGATAACGACAAAAATGGCCAGCCAGTCTGGCTAACAGTTGTAGGCGTGGCAGCAAACGCGAAACAATCGGATTGGGCGGCAGTTCCCGATCCGGAGATCTATCTCGCGGCGCTGCAAAATGCGGCTTTTCTGGGGGACGTGGGATCTCATATCGCCTATATCACGCTCGTGGTGCGAGGCGACGAAAACCCGGCCGGTCTAGCGTCTGCCGTAAAACAAGTAGTCTGGTCATTTGACCGGAACCTTGCCATTTCCGATGTTGTCACGATGGATCGAGTTATCGCCGACGCGAACTCGCAGACCCGCTTCGAGATGCTCCTGCTCGGTGCCTTCGGAACCGTAGCGCTCGTACTTGCAGCGATTGGCATCTACGGCGTTATGAATTATTCAGTTTCGCGGCGAACGCGTGAAATTGGAATTCGCATCTCTCTTGGCGCTAGTCGATTTGACGTGCTGCGAATCGTGACTCAGCACGCCATGCTGCAGGCCGTCGTAGGAGCGGCTATTGGGCTCACGGGCGCGGTAATGTTATCGAAACTGATGACCAGGATGTTATTTGGTGTGCAGCCCACAGATCCGTATACGTTCGCCGGGGTAGCCGTTGTTCTCGGATTCGCCGCGATAGTGGCGACTTACATCCCGGCACGCCGGGCAACGCGAATTGAACCCATGACAGCGTTGCGCAACGAATAAGTAATTTCTCGGTTGCATCGCACGCCACGGGCGGAACTGAACTGCCCCGCACTTCCATGGATCGCTCGAGTATCAGCTTGGGTAAACAGACATCATCTCGGATAAGGATGCCCTCGTAACGTTGTAAAGGCTCGGTAGATCTGTTCCGCCAGCATGGCGCGTGCTAATTCATGGGGGAAGGTCATTGGTGATAAGGACAACAACACATCCGCTCGCCGCTTCCATTCAGGTGGCAGACCGTCGTGGCCGCCAACCAGAAATACCAAATCTTGCCCTTCCAGTTCGGCGCGCTCGACAATTTGAACAAAGCCCGTTGTATCGACTATTCGTCCACCGGGATCGAGAAAAATCTTACGTCCGCTGGCATGTTTTGCGAAAAGATCGATGCGCTCCGGATTAATCTCACACATCTCGCACGTTGTGTAGCGGCCAGTTCGTTTGACGAACTCGGCGGCAATCGCGTTGGCGTGCGTATCGCGTGGTTTGCCGATGAAATAGATAAGAACCTTCACGACGTCTCACGTATGCAACCAAAAATGCTGGTACTTATTTGATTTTGCGATCGTAAGTGGCCGGTTGCAAAAGACATACGGGCACGATATTGTTTTAATTGTGTAATTAGGCCTTTTAGGAGGAATTATGGCTTCCACAGTCTGGAAAGGATATATCACCTTCGGACTGATTACCATTCCGGTCCGTCTGTTCGCGGCGGCGCGTACGGAGCGCGTAAGCTTTAACCAAATTCATCAGGTCTGCGGAAGCCGTATCAAGCAGCAGACGTTTTGCCCGCAATGCGACCGGGTCATTGAACGCAGTGAGTTGGTCAAAGGCTTCGAAGTCGAAAAAGATCGATACGTCATCGTCAATGACGAAGAAGTGAAGCAGATTGCGCCCGCCTCCAGCGACAACATGGAGATCCTTGAGTTCGTCAAAGCGGAAGGCATCGATCCCATCTACTTTGACGCATCGTACTTTATGGTGCCGGAAGAAGCTGGCAAGAAGGCGTACCATTTGCTGCTTGAAACCATGCGCAAGTCCGGCTTCAGTGCCATTGCGAAGATCGCCATGCATCAACGCGAGTACACGGTGGTAGTTCGTCCGCATTCAGACGGGTTGTTGCTTCACACGATGTTTTATCCGGAGGAAGTGCGCGAGGTACCCGAATTCCGGCGTGACGAAAACATTTCCGTAAAGCCGCAGGAAGTGGCGCTCGCGGAAAAACTTGTCGAAGGACTCGCCGCTGACTTCGACCCATCGAAATATCACGACGAGTATCAAGCGAAGCTGATGCAAATGATCGAAGCAAAACGCGAAGGGCAAGCGGTCGCAAGCGAGAAGCCGAAACACCGCGCTCCCGTCATCGATCTGATGCAGGCGCTACAAAAGAGCTTAAGCGAATTGCCGCGTAAACCCGCAGCTAAAGAAACTGAAGCACAGGCCATGGCGCCGGTGGTTAAAAAACAGCCGACAGCGCGGCCGCGAAAAACGGCTACCGGTTGAGTCAGCCCACTAGCCACTCATATTGAGCGGCAGTCAATGGCACAACCGATAGGCGTCCTTGATTGACCAAAGGTGACTCGGCAAAGAGCTTGTGCGCCTTGATATCTGCAAGCGTGCGCGGTTCCTTCAACGCCTTACCCGCTTTAATGCGAACTTTGGGCGTCTTTGCGTCGGAGGTGTCTACACTCGTAACGACCGCTGTACCGACGGCTCTCCGCTCATCGCCGGTGTGATAGATCACTAGCTGGTCGCCCGGCTTCATGTCTCGAAGATTGCGCACCGCGATGGGATTGGTAACGCCATCCCAGAGCGTTTCCGATTCTTTTTCAAGGTCCTCGAACGAATAAACTTCGGGTTCAGATTTCAGCAGGTATGCACTCAATGGTGACCGCCCCCGCCGCCGCCACCTCCCGCATGACCGCCGCCACCACCCCCGCCACCGCCGGCATGGCCACCGCCACCACCTGAGAAGCCGCCGGCGTGTCCGCCGCCACCAGACCAACCACCGCCGCCAGCGTGCGCAGCTCCGCCAGACCAACCGCCTGCATGTCCGCCGCCTGACCAGCCGCCAGCCGGATGTCCCGCCGCGCCGCCGCCAGACCAACCGCCACCGCCACGCACTGCGACCGCGCTAGGTCCTGAGACGTGAGAGCCTCCAGCAAAGCCGCTGCCACGTACCGCCCCTGGAGTGAATGCTCCAGTCGAGGCTAATGATCGCGCAGCTTGCACACGAGCCTCATGGGCCGCCCACGGTGATGAAGCCACAACGCCTACAGCCGGAGGACGATCGGTTCGAACGGGCACAGCGGCATTCGTCGAAGTGCCTGTCCAATGATGTCCCTTCCAGTTCGGATTATTAGGATGACCATTGTGAGCCCAGTTGCCGCTGTGATCCCAGTGGCCGCCCCGATATACCGGACCTGTAACGATAGGCGCATAACCCACGACGCCGGGCGAATAAAAGCCCCACCCAAATGGGCTATAAAACGCACCGTAAGCCGGCAGCCAGGCGTACGAATTAAAAGCGGAGTTCCAGAACCAGCCGGGACCATACATGCCGCCGAACCCATAATTGCCCCAACCACCTCCGTAGCTACTCACAGAAGCCGCCTGAGCCGATTGGTAGCTCGCGGCCGCTTCGTATTCGGAACGAACGTTACTCCAGGCGTACAATTCGTCTTCCTGCTTGGGATCAAATTTTTGAGCCTTTAAGACATCGCTCAGTATGGTCTCGCGATCCTTGCTCAATTCGATTTTCTTATCACCAAGGAAAACAGATTCTTTTCCTTCCAGTACTGCGGCTGATGGAGGATCATCGGCCTTAAAGCGGTACAAGCCGTTCTTCTCGATCACGATTGATGCGCCGTGATCCGTCACCTGGATATTGTTGTCTTTCAGCAGACCGGCCGCTTCGATGATTGCTTCGCCGCGTACAACCTCAAGCTGTGTGTTTGTTAACGTGGGCGAAATCATGTGGATCTCGCTGTTATCGCCAATTCTCAGGAAGACTCCCGGCGTAAGCAGAACTTCCGCTTTTCCCGCGTCGGTGGACAAATGGTCGCCCGCTGCTAAAAACGTTGTGCGCGCCGCCTGCTCCGACAATTTGTTGCCGTTCAGATAGGCGGTCCCTTCAATGTAGTTAACAACTCCGGGCTTGGCCGAAATCGTGTAATTCTGCGGCAAAGCTGCCAAAGCTGTCACGAACAGGGCCGCCGTCGCGGTTGCCAAAATCCTGACTCCGCGTTCCATGATGCAACTCCTTCTTTTTTCCCCTACTTCGACCTCATTCTACTCCCACGCAACTAGCCAGCAATCCGCCATTTGGCGTACCGGTACTAATCCGAAGACGTAAGCCCCTACAGTATGAAGGACGTACGGAAGCATGTAAGATTGCAGAAGCTGTACGATACAATTCTGAATCGCGCATGATAGCCGCAAAACGGGCGTGTGCGCCGATTCCTAAGGACACCGAAGCCTCTTGACACTTAGAGCGATCGACTACGTCAGTCTCATCATCTATTTCGCGTTTGTCCTTGGAATCGGCTGGCTGGCCAAGCGAAAGATCACAACCAGCGAAGACTTCCTGACGTCGCGGCATTCGGTTCCGGTCTGGATTACGAGCCTTGCCTTCATCGCGGCAAATTTGGGTGCGCAAGAAATGATCGGCATGTGCGCGTCCGGTGCCAAATACGGCATCATGACCGCGCATTTTTATTGGTTAGGCGCAGTACCCGCCATGGTGTTTGTCGGCGTGTTTATGATGCCGTTCTATTACGGCAGCCGCGCCCGTAGCGTTCCAGAATACCTCAAGCTGCGATTTGACGAAAAGACCCGCGGTCTGAACGCGATCACGTTCGCGGTCATGACAATCTTTTCTTCTGGCATCAGCATGTACGCGCTTGGCCTGCTGTTCGAATTGGTGCTGAAGTGGAATTTCACCAATTCTGTATTGCTCTCGGCTGCAATCGTGCTGATCTATACGCTGCTGGGCGGTTTAACAAGCGCCATTTACAACGAAGTCGTTCAATTCTTCCTCATTGTCTTGGGTTTTGCGCCGCTTTCGTATTTGGCTGTTCAAAAGGCGGGTGGTTGGCAGGGCATCTCTCAACGATTGCAGCCCGTCATGACGCACTCCTGGAGATACGTATCGCACGCCAGCGAAAATCCCATGGGCGTAGAAATATTTGGCCTTGTTGCGGGACTTGGCTTCGTGCTCTCCTTCGGGTATTGGTGCACGAACTTTCTGGTGGTGCAGCGCGCCATGGCGGCCGAAAACATGGCGGGTGCACGGCAGACGCCGCTGTTTGCGGCATTTCCGAAAATCCTGATGCCGTTCGTCGTCATCCTGCCTGGTATTGCCGCAGTGGCCTTAATGAACATGTCCTCCGGCTATACCCTGCCGCTTAAGCCCGGCGGCGGTTACGACTACGACCAGGTCCTCACCACTTTGATGGCGAAATTCTATCCCTCCGGCATGCTGGGCATCGGGCTAACGGGATTGATGGCCTCATTTATGTCTGGCATGGCCGGCAACGTAACCGCGTTCAACACGGTGTTCACCTACGACCTGTATCAGAGCTACATCAAACGCGACGCGCCGGATAAACATTATCTATGGGTCGGTCGTATCACGACCGTAGCAGGCGTGGTGTTGTCGGTTGGAACAGCTTATCTGGCTACGCACTTCAACAACATCATGGACTTTCTACAGTTGGTATTCGGGTTTGTGAACGCGCCGTTATTCGCAACGTTTCTCCTCGGCATGTTTTGGAAACGTGCGACGGGCGACGGAGCTTTTACAGGCCTGATTGCCGGGACCATTGCCGCCGCCTGTACGCACGGCTTGACTGTCGCCGAAGGCAAGGGCGGCTGGATGGGAACCACTCTGCACGAGTTCCCCTCAACCATGGCCCAGAATTTTTGGATCGCGATTATCGCCTGGACAGCGTGTCTCGTGGTGACCTACGTAGTCAGTCTTGCGACGAAGCCGAGGCTCATAACGGATCTGCATAATCTGGTTTATGGTGTGACCGACATCCCGCAAGAAAACGAAGCCCCTTGGTACAAACGCCCCGGACCTCTCGCTGTGATCGTGCTGGCAGTATTGGTGGTCTTCAATATTCTCTTCTGGTAATACGTCATGGATGATCTGCGCCGTCCCATTGGGTTTCTCTTTGCACTGCTCGGCTTGATCCTGTTGATCTACGCCCTGATCGCACCCGATGCTCGGGCGCCGCTCGATGCCGATGTCAACGTCAATCTGTGGTGCGGCATAATCCTGCTCGTTTTTGGAGGGTGTCTTCTTTGCCTCTCGTTCAGAACGAAACGATCGTAAACACATTTCGCGATTTCTTTCGGTCTGATGCGGAACCGGATGTGTACCGCGCGCCAGGGCGCGTGAACCTCATCGGCGAGCACACCGACTACAAT
>DASREJ010000220.1:0-23853 GCA_035652115.1 Bryobacteraceae bacterium | reverse complement strand
CGGAGTCTTTCGGTTCGGCGCGACCATAGCACGAACGTGTCCATCGCGTTGCAGAAGGCCAAGCACAACCGTCTTTCCCCAATTGCCATCGTTGACGGCCTTGAGTTTGCGCTTGGAGCGCTTGTGCATGTACTTTACTTTGCCGCCGATGAATGTTTCGTCCGCTTCGACTTCGCCGCACAGTTTCGATTCAAACGATCCCGCACGCATCGCCAAACGAATGCGATGATCCATGAACCCAAGCGGTCTTCTGGGTAACTCCGAGGTCACGAGCAAGCTCGTAGCTGCTGATACCGTTCTTGCAATTAGTAACGAGCTGATTTTCGCCGCATAATCAACCATTTACCACCAACGCCTCGATTGATACATCGATGGGTTCTTCAAAATAAGCCAAGGTAATGATGTCCGACCCAACCTTAGATGGGGCTCCCAACCCTCAAAATGGCTTCGTTTTTTCAAATTCGAAAGATCGGCTTCAACTGGCTTTGTTTCGCAAACACGAGCACACCGCGAGATCGCTTTCCGAAATTGGCTTTGTTTCGCAAAATGCCCACACCCGCGCCCGCAATGCATCTGAGCAACCCGCTGTTCCATCTCAGCCCGCTGCGAATTGGCTTTGTTTCGCAAAAACGGCTCACCGACTATCGAGCACGATCTCGCCCTTCCCCCATACCGTCTGTCTTCCCACGCCGATCCAGCGCGCAACCTTTAAATACGGCACGAACTCGGTCAGATCGCCCTCGTATTCCGCCACTCCCACAAACCCGCCGATCGAATGTACATGCCCGGTTCGGGTGCTCCGCCGCTGTGAATTTACATTCTGTAGCTCGCAGCGTGTCATCCGAACCAGATTTGCACGTTCGCCGAAAGCTCGAAAATCGATGTCTAACGGCCCAGAACCATAGAGCTCGCGCAACGTGCTGATCCGGTCTCGGATACGAGCTGCGAGAATTCCAAATTCCGGCTTTGCCGCAATCTGCTGCCCGCTCTTCAATTCCGTCGGCGTGACAAACCGGACGCGCAGCCGCTTGATTGCAATCTCGCCCGCGCTCAGGTCTATCTCCAACGGCAAAACATTCGGCCGGATGGTCGCCGAAACACTGTCATAGATAACCGCAGACGCATGACCGCACGAATTCAGTTGTTCGACAGTTTGCAAATCGACCTTCCTCCGCCCGGGGCCCAAACCCTCGCGCGCAAGTTGCGCGAACGTCAGCACCAGGTAGGCGGCGGCTGCCGTCTCGGTATCAAAGAGATTCAGATCGAAATGAAATGGCTGTCCGGCTTGGATCGTCAGCCCATCCAAATGCGTCGCGCGGAACACAAAGGGTCTTGGCCAATCGGCTAGTCCGCTTGGACCTTCCCCGATTGCCGATGGTTCGAACATCCGCGCATACGGACAGCTCGTGCGCAATTCACATGTCCGGACAGCGGGGCACTGCGGTACGCAGGCAATTCGCCGAAAAATTGTGCCGAAAGCCCCGCGCAGAATATTTGCGGATTTGCCTTCCGCGAAGTGGATGGATTCGCTTGCAATAAACGTGAACCGCAGCGGACGCAATCGGAACAGCAAGGGACTATTCTAGTCGCGGGATCACCCGAAAGACTTTCAATTTCCAAGAAAGGACTTGTTTTCCTACGGCAATCGTGACAACATACCTTTCTATTAGCGAACTTTAATCCTGATCGGCCTGCACTGACCATTAGGATGCTGAGCGGGTTTAGGGGACGTTGATTCAAGGAGAGAGCCGTATGAATTTGAACCTACCTCCGCGAACGAAAATCCTCGCTGCTTTATTCGGGCTATTCGTGTTCGCGCTCCTCAGACAACCGTTGATTGCGCAATCCCAGCCCGTCACCGGTACAGTGGTGGACCCTAGCGGAAGCGCCGTTCCCGGCTCGGTTGTCACCATCACGGACTTGAATAAGAATCAGGTGATCAAAACCACGAATACGGACACGAATGGCCGCTTTAGCGCGCTGGATGTCGAACCGGGTCGCTATTCGGTCACAATCGAAAAACCTGGGTTCAAAAAGACCACTCTCAACTTCGATGTGGACGTAAATCGTCAGGTGGCGTTGGGAAATATCACCTTGTCCGTCGGCGAGGTCAGTCAGACCATAGCCGTGAACGAAGTGGCTCCTGCAATCGACACCGACAGCATGGACAAAGCATATCTCGTGAATACGCAGCAGATTTCACAGTTGCCAATGAATGGCCGGAACTGGATCGCTCTCATGAACACCGTCCCGGGCATGTCCAGTTCGGCGCAAAGCGATTTCAATGTGAATTTCAATGATGTATCGCAGTTCCACGGTCTCGGCGGCCGCGGTTCCGAAAACAACTTTTACTTGGATGGCTCGCCTAACATCGACGTGGGCGACAATCAGTCGCAGTATACACAGCCTAGCATCGACTCACTCGGTGAGTTCCGTGTTCTGCAGAGTGCTTTCAACGCCGAATATGGCCGTGCTGAAGGCGTGGCCATCGCAGTCCAGACGAAATCCGGTACGGCAAAATTCCACGGCGATGCCTATGAATATCTTCGTAACGACTTCTTTGATGCCAAGTGCGTGCTCTGCAACACTCTTTCTCCAACGCTCCGCTACGACCAGTTCGGCGGCAACTTGGGCGGCTGGCTGTATGTACCCAAAATCTCCACGCCTCAAAACAAGAAGCTCTTCTTTTTCTATAACCGTGAAATGACGCGCCGCACTCTGCCCGGTAGCGCCTATGCTGATGTACCAAACTCGCAGATCTTGAGCGGCAATTTTAGCTCCTGGATTGTTCCCGGCAGCAAAATGCCGTATGCGCCCCAGTTTCCAGTCGGCACTGTATTTCAACCGGGCACCATAACTCGCGACAGCAATGGCAACATCACGGGCGGAGTGCCGTTCCCCAACAACACAGTTCCGCAGTCTATGTGGAACCAGCAGAGTGCCGCGCTGTTGAACGTATACACAAAGCTGATTCCCGGATATGCGAGCCTTGCGGCCGCGCCCAGCGCCGGATATTCGCGCTATTTCTTCAACAATCCCGACGTGCTGCACAAAGATCAGGATCTGGCGCGCGTCGATTATCAGGTCAACGAGAAGTTCAGCGCGTTCTTCCGCTGGGTAAACGATTATCAGAAGGAACAGTTCCAGACCGGAATCTGGGGCTCGGAACCATTTCCGATTCAGCCGCAGGTCCGTCCCAAGCCTGGCAGTTCCTGGTCGTTAAATCTCGTCAACACGTTTACTCCTACATTGGCTGCGGAAACAATCCTTTCCTATAACCGCCAATCGCAATCGCTGTCCATTGTGGGCACGAATCCAGTTAGCATCAATGCCGTCGGCGCCACTTTTCCGCAGCTCTATCCGCAGACGAACATCACGAATTCCATTCCAAATGTAACCACAAACACCGGCACTGGAACCAGCACATCGAGCGGCGGACTTACAACAAACTGGAATCTAGGCAACCCTGGTTGGCATAACTGGGGCAAGGATTATGCCATTACGGAAAACGTGACTAAAGTTCTCGGCGCGCACACTCTGAAGTTCGGTGCCTACATCAATTGGGATTACAAGGCTCAGACTGCCACCTGGCCACAAAACGCCAGCATCGATTTCAGCTCCAGCGCATCCATGCCGATGGACACAGGCAACGGCTTAGCCAACCTGATGCTAGGCAACTTCAATAATTACTCTGAAGCGAATGCCGCGATTTATCCGTACTTCGGATTCCAGGAGCAAGACTTCTATGCTCAGGACAGTTGGAAAGTAAATCGCCGGCTGACGATAAATTACGGCCTCCGCTACGCGCATATTGTGCCTACGTACACAATCGTTCGCGGCGGCACGCCAGGCGGCGAAGGGACGTTCAAACTGTATAGCGTCGATCTTTCTAAGTTCAACCCGGCCGTCGCCCCTCAAATCAATTTGCAGACTGGTTATCTCATCGGCAATCCCTTGCAGGAACTCTCGGCCGAGGGCTTGATTTGCGATCCTTGTTCCGGAGTCTCCAAAGGCTTTTCGCCTGCGAAGAATTTCTTCCAACCCCGCGTCGGGTTCGCGTATGATCTTTTCGGTAACGGCAAAACCGCCGTTCGAGCGGGGCTGGGTCTGTTTAACGAACGGTTGCGTCAGAACAACTTCAACTTCGGGGCAGGCAGTAATTATCCGAACCAATTCAGTTCGACAGCGCTATATGGCAATGTCTCGAGCTTTGACGTTGCAGCAACCGGGCAAACACCTCCTAACATGACAATCTTCCCCACAGACAACACCATGCCAAGTATTTATTCGTGGTATGCCGGAGTGCAGCATGAGCTTGGAGCTGGTTTCACTCTCGACGTCTCCTATTCCGGAAATCACGCCGTCCATTTGATGGACCAGCGCCAAATCAATGCCTTGCCGGCGGGTTACACAACGCAGTTTCCGAGTGCGTTACCAGCCGCTCAACAAGCAGGTTTCACCGCGCTTGTGCCATATCGTGGTTGGGGTAATTTGACGGCCGTTGAAACGGATGCATACTCCCGCTACAACGCGCTGATGATTCGAGCGAGCCGCCGTTTCACAAAGGGCCTCACCGGGAACGTCAATTATACGTTTTCGAAGACGATGGACATCGTCGACAACGATTCGGACCAAATCAATAATCCTTTCAACATCGCATCTCAGTACGCCGTTGCCGGTTACGATCAAACACATGTTTTCTCCACAGACTGGGTGTATATGTTCCCGAGACTGACTGATAGCCGTGCACTGGGGATTCTGGCGAATGGGTGGGAACTGACAGGCATTCTGAGCGTTCACTCGGGTATGCCGTTCAGCGTTTACTCGAACGGCAATCTTAACGGATATAACGATGGCGTCCAATATGTAAATGTCGTTGGGAATGTATATGCAGGTCAGAACAGCGCGCGGTGGATCAACCCGGCCGCTTTCCAACAGCCTGCCGACGGCACGTATGGCACTACCGGCCGCAACGCGTTCCGCTTGCCCTGGATTCAAAACCTGGATGCCAGCTTGATCAAGAACTTCAACATCACGGAAAGCATGAAGCTGGTCTACCGTTTTGAAGTCTTCAACGTATTCAATCATCCGGAAATCTGGGGGCTTTCCGGCGTAGCAGCTACCGGGGCTGGGTTGAGCGCCGGATTCATCGGCCTCGGACCTGGCTTGGGCATTAATGCGGCCAATGACGCGACGTTTGGCCAAGTCAACTCTTGGCGTGATCAGCGCACCATTCAGATGGCGCTGCGATTCGAATTCTAGTTCCTAATTTCAGCAGGCCGCCATCGTTATCATGGCATTTATGAGGCGGGCCGCTTGCCTGTTTTTATGCGGCGTGCTTGCCTGGGCCGCTTCTGAAACGGTCCAGGCAATATTCGATCAAGCTGTCAAAGCACTGGCCGCCGGAAACTACGCCGCCGCCGAACAAGGCTTTCAGTCCGTTCTCAAGCAGGAGCCGTCAAACGTCGGCGCAATCGGCAACCTTGGCATACTCTACGCGCGAACGAACCGCGCCGACAAGGCTGTCGCCGAATATCAACAAGCGTTGCGCTTGAGCCCTAACGACGAGGCCATACTTCTAAACCTCGGAATTGTCTATCTAAAGCAGGAGTTGCACACGCGCGCGCTGCCCTATTTCGCGCGCGTAACTGCTATCGATCCTCACAACCTGCAGGCTCGCCAGTTGCTTGATGTCTGCCGAATTTACACGGGTCAGCTTTCTGCCGCAATCGAGGACTTACAGGACTTGAAATCGATCAGCCCTAATAATGAGCAACTATTATTTCTGCTTGGGTTCGCTTACTTAAAAGACGGCGACGGCAAAACAGCGCAAACAGTTTTTCAAAAGATGTTGAATGTCGCCTCTCCCGCACAGGCACAATTTCTGCTCGGCCGAGCATCTTATGAGGCTGCGCTGTTTCCGCAGGCTGAAGAGAGCTTTCTTGAGGTCCACCGGCTCGATCCCAACTTTCCCGGCCTCCATCTGGCATTGGGCAAGCTTTACATCAGTCAACGGCGCACCGACGACGCCAGTCGCGAATTGAAACTGGCGCTGAAAGAGAATCCTAGCGATGAGGATGCCGATTATTTTCTCGGCAGTTTGCTTGTTAGAGAATCGCGCGACGCCGAAGGTGTCCCTTACCTTGAAAAAGCAAAGAACCTAAAGCCTGACTCCTGGGCGGTCTACTTATATCTCGGCCGAGCAAAACTTCACTTGGGACAAAAGGCCCAAGCTGTTGCCTTGCTTCAGCGCGCCGTCGAGCTAAATCCGGATGATGCCAACGCCCAGTATCAGTTGGGACGCGCGCTTCTGTCTGACGGTCAGAAGACCGCGGCGGAACAAGCGTTTGACCGCTCTCGAACGCTCAAAGCCGCGGCGCTCGACGAAGCAAGCATCCCTGGAGTTCGCGAGAAGTAACGCCGCCGCCGTGGACTCGGCGCTCAACTCGTGGTGCTGGTAGTTGAAGAAGAGTTCTTTTTTCGCTTACTGCGCTTGCTCGATTTCTTCGCAGTTGTTGTTGTTGCGGTTCCGTTCTGCGTCGGTTGATTCTGCGGAGCCATATCGGGGTTATCGGTACTCGGTTTCTGACTCGGAACGTCGGGATTGTTCCTGGTGGGATTACTCGGAGTTGGACTCGTCTGGGGCGAGCTTTGCTGTTGTGCCACCACGATTCCGGGTTGAAACAGCAGAGCGCCCGCCAGGTAGCCAAGCATGATTTTCCGCATATATTGTCCTGCCCTATGGACAACAGCGCGTTGCCGCCAGTTTCTTATTGACTCAACCAGCCTTCGCTTTGCAAGATCGCCTGGAATCCGGGTGTGTCCATCGAGACTGCGGGAAAATACGGGCCCGTGAGGGTGCGTTTCCACCAAAGTCCGCTTTGTTTACGCTCGGCTGGAGTCGTGAAGTGATACTCGTATTGCAGCGCGCGAATGTAGCGCGGTGGTTTATCGGGAAATGGATTCGTTCTTAGCAGACTCAACACAGCCCGATCGTTCTGCAGTAGCTTGGCTACGAAATTGACGAACCAAGGATAGTCTTGATAGCTGGACATGGCCGCGAACCACATGAGCCAATCTAAGCGCAAGTGGTAGGGCGCTATCTGCGGAGGACGATAGCTGAGCTGGCCCGGTTTTCCTTTGAATTCGTATTCGCGCCATTGCGTCGCGGCGGTGATCACCGAATCGCTCGTTCCTTCGACGATCACCTCATACCTCGGCCGCGTAATACTTCCGAATGCACCGTAAGTGCCAACCAGATGGAGCGAATTAAAACTCGTGTTCATGACCTGCCGCGATGAAAGCATGTTGACCACTACTGGCAGACTCAACGCCGCAACAACAATCGCCAGAAGCATGTTGCCCCAATGCACAGCGATATGCGGCGCATGCATTTCCGGCAATGGAAGCCTGCTGATAAACGAAAAGAACTTCGCGTCGAGCGTGGAAAAGGCTAGAAAAAGAGTAAGCCAGTTCAGCCACGACAAGTTGCCGCTGACAATAATGAACAACTGGAACAGAATCGTGATGACTCCTGCAATTCCGGCAATCGGTTGCGGCAGGAAGTAAGCGAACGGCACTATCAATTCTGAGAAGTGATTGAACAACACGCCGCCCTTGTTCACCCACTGCGGAGCCCAATGAAAAAACCAGCTCAGCGGATTGGGCATGGGCTGGGTCTCGTAGTAGTAATTCAGGCACGTGAGATCTCGCCAACAGGGATCTCCGCGCAGCTTGATCAATCCGGCGCCGAACATGATGCGGAACAAAAGCCAGCGAAAAAGCCAGATTGGAATTTGCTGAGGCACCATCCGGGCGCCGCCAAGGAAAATCGCAAAGAAGCAGGCTTCCAGCAGAATAGATTCCCATCCGAAACCGTAGAACGTCTGCCCCACATTGACGAGCGAGAGATAGATCAGATAAATGGCGCTCCAAACCACGACAGAGAGCCACGTGTAGCGCGAGGCGATCCCGCTAATCACAAGACACGACAGAATAATGCCGATCCAAGACGCAAGAGTAAAGGCAATATCGCGCGGCCACCAGTAAAACAAACTGGGCGATTCACGAAACGGAACCTGTTTGATCCAGAGCGGCACTGGCAGAAGACCGTTCTCGCCCAGTAGCGGCTTGAACTGATTCAAGGCGACAAGGAACGCAATCAGGCAGATGATGCCGATGCCGCGCTCAAGCAATATCCGCGTGAGCCAGTAGCCCCGGGCGTCCTGCATGTTCATGAGCACAGGCATGCCGAACCTTTATGTTCCTTACGCACGATGCCAACCAACTGGCCAGTGCCCTAGTTAGATCGAAATGTGGCGGCTTCCGGTTACTCCGAGGTTACGTTAGCGACGATCTCTTCGCTTTTCCCACGGCCGATGGGCAAACGCAAGCGGAGCACGCGCTCGCGTGCACGCTCCTCTTCCAGATTGCGCCCACGAGCCCGCAGCAAATCGTCAAGTGAGATCATCCCAAGCAGGCGTTTCCGATCGTCACGGTCCACCACCGGCAAACGCGTGAAGCCCGTTTCCACCATACGGTAGACAACCACTCGCAACGGTTCGTCGGAAAATGCAACCACTGGATCCCGCAACGGCATCGCGCGAAGCGCGGTCTTGCAAGCAATTCCCCGCGTTTCCTCGTGCAACTTCAGTAGGTGGTTGCGGCTGGCGACGCCGAGCATCTTTGCATTCTCGTCCACGATCGGGAAAAGATGTTGGCCGCGCTCTTTTGGATTAGGCCGAATCAGCTCGCGAACCTTTTCGAGCGGCGTGTCGGCCGGAAGCGCGACAACCTTAGTCCGCATCACTTCGCGCACGAACAGGATTTCGAGTGGATCGATAGCGTATTCGCGGCTCAAGTGATAACCGCGGCGCGAGATCTTTTCCGTCAAGATAGAGCGCTTCAGCAGCAGCACAGTAAATGCGTGCGCCAGGAAACAGGCCACCAGCAACGGTAGCAACATGGTGAGATCGTGCGTCAATTCGATAGCGAACACGATTCCGGTAAACGGTGAACGCATGGTTCCGCCCAAAATCGCACCCATCGCGACCAAAGGCCAGAAGCCGATGCCGAAATGCGGCAGAAAAATTCCTTCAATACCGCCTAGCGCCGCGCCCATCATTAACAACGGTGCAAGCACTCCGCCGGAAGTACCGGAGCCAAGCGAAATCATCCAGATTGCTGACTTCACAATCAGGATGCCTAGCAGAAACTGAACCGCGGTGTTGCCTTTCAGCAATAGCGCGATATTGTCGTATCCGACACCCAAGGCAGGCGGAAAGATTACTCCACCAATTCCCACGAAAAGACCGCCGATAGCCGGCCACCACATCCAGTGGATGGGCAACTTCTGGAAAAAGTCCTCAGCCGCATAAACGCCGATTGTCAGCAGCGCCGATAGGCCGCCCGCAAGAATACCAGTCAGTACACATCCGAACAGACCTTCGGGTCCGATGAACGCGGGATGAGCCGGCACTGGGAAGAGTGGCCCCATGCCCAGGATGTAGCGCCTGGTAGCACCTGCGGTGGCACTAGCCAACGCAACTGGGATGGCGCTTCGCGGCTTCCATTCGAACAGCAACAGCTCTACCGCCAGGAGTACAGCCGACAAAGGCGCGGCAAACGTTGCGGACATGCCGGCTGCCGCGCCCGCTACCAATAACGTCTTGCGCTCAGCACTAGTTAAGTGAAAAAACTGCGCAATCAACGAACCGAACGCGCCGCCCGTCATAATAATTGGGCCTTCGGCGCCAAACGGACCGCCCGAGCCGATAGAAATCGCCGCTGAAACTGGTTTCAACAGCGCCAGACGCGGATGCACCCGGCTGCCGTTCATCAAAATGGATTCGATAGCTTCCGGAATACCGTGGCCACGGATTCGTTCCGACCCGTAACGCGCCATCAGACCCACGATGAGCGATCCAATAACCGGAACTAAAATCGCCCACAACCCCAGGTGATTGCCGGCCGGCGACGTTAGCGCCGTATCGATCCGCTGAAAGTAGAAAAGGTTGGTGAAAAGGCCGATCAGTTTGAGCAGAAACCAGGCTACAAACGATGCCACGAATCCAATGAAAATGGCGAGCAGCGAGATAGGAAGAACCTGAATTCCCGTTGTAAAGTCGCCTAACTCGTCGGAGTGCTTGCGCTTCTTTGAGGTATGGCTCATGCGGAGGTCCTGGCGGTTTTAGGCGCGTGATTTAAGATGTCGTAAATTGCTTCAGACAACGCGGGTCCCGCCACCTGCAGCTCCTGCCAATGAAGTAAAGAAAGATTCCGTAGCAGTTCCTCGCCAACGGCGGTCATTTCCACTAACACTTCGCGCCGGTCGTGCTCACTCGGGCGCCGGACAATGGCACCGCGTTCAGCCAAGCGGTTAATCAACTCGACAGTGCTGTGATGACGCAGGCAGAGACGGTCGGAAATAGTTCGAACGGTTGGACGAGCTCCTTCCGGCAGTCCCTTAATGGCAAGTAGAAGCTGATGTTGCTGCGGCTCCAGACCATGAGTACGGGCAGCTTCCTCACTGAAATGTAGGAATTGACGTATTCGCGAACGAAACTCCGCCAAGCGGCGATAACCGGCCCCCGATAGTTCAATTGATGTACGCGTTTGCGGCACATTTATATCGTACCACGATACAATGTGCCCTACCCTCCTTTAGTATCCGGCTGTTCGGGGTGAACGCGCTGCACCTCTTCCTTGCTCGTCACTTCTTCGGCTTCGCAGAACAAAACCGCTGAGTGTTCCAGCATGTCGTAAGGTTCGCCCGGATTAAGGGGTATCGGTTCGCCCAGCGTTGGGTTGCGAGTGTCGAGTAGAACTTTCCATTTGCAACTCGCCATACACCCCGGTAGATAAAACTGAATATGTTCGTGGTGCGGATTGAGGCATAGGAGAAACGTGTCATCCCGCAGCGGTTCGCCGTAACGGTCCACGTCCTCGATGGTCCTCCCGCTTAACCGCATGCCCAAACACCGTACCCAACCAGCGGTCCATTCCTCTTCCGTCATCTGTTGGCCGTCGGGACGAAACCACGCGATGTCCTGGATCTCTAAACCGTCGACTTGGCGCTTCTGCGCGGAAGAGGGGCTGATCTTGCGATCCTGGAAAAATTTGCGGCGGTGGAAGTTGGGATGATCGCGCCGCAACGCAATCAGTTTCGACGTAAAGTCAAGCAGCGCTTTCTTGCGATCGTCCAGGTTCCAATCGAGCCAGCTAATCTCATCGTCCTGGCAATATGCGTTGTTATTGCCGCCTTGCGTCCGACTGATTTCGTCGCCCCCGCATAGCATGGGTACGCCTTGTGAAAGCATCATCGTTACAAGAAAATTGCGCTTTTCGCGCTCCCGCAGTTCGATAATGTTCGGATCGTCCGTCGGCCCCTCAGCGCCGTGATTCCAGGAATGATTGTCGTTCGCGCCGTCCCGGTTATCTTCGCCGTTTGCTTCGTTGTGTTTTTCGTTGTAGCTGACCAGATCGTTTAGAGTGAAGCCATCGTGCGCTACTACAAAATTGATACTTGCTGAGGGCCGGCGGCCATCGCGCTGATACAGATCGCTGCTCCCAGTTAGCCGATATCCTAACTCGGCAAGCTGGCCGTCGTCGCCTTTCCAATAACGGCGCACCGTATCGCGATATTTCCCGTTCCATTCGGCCCACAACGCGGGAAACTGCCCCACCTGATAACCGCCTTCTCCCACATCCCACGGTTCCGCAATCAGCTTCACCTTGGAAAGCACCGGGTCTTGATTGATGACATCGAAAAATGCGGATAATCGATCCACATCATGCAGCTCGCGCGCAAGCGTAGAGGCCAGATCAAAGCGAAATCCATCGACATGCATCTCCAAAACCCAATACCGAAGGCTGTCCATCACCAGCTTCAGCACTTGCGGATGCCGCATGTTCAGCGTGTTTCCCGTGCCCGTGTAATCCATGTAGTAGCGCGGGTTGTCTTGCACAAGCCGGTAGTACGTCGAATTATCGATTCCACGGAAACTCAGCGTAGGCCCTAATTGATTGCCTTCTGAAGTGTGGTTGTAAACGACGTCAAGAATAACTTCGATGTCGGCGCGATGCAGCTCGCGCACCATGGTCTTGAATTCGCCGACTTGCTGACCCCGATCGCCGGAGCTGCAATAACGCGCGGCCGGCGAAAAAAAGTTAGTGGTGTTGTACCCCCAATAATTTCGAAGGCCCTTATCAAGCAATGTTTTGTCGTCCAGAAAATCGTGCACAGGCATCAACTCGACCGCTGTGATACCTAACTTCTTGAAATATTCAATCGCCGGCGGAGCAATCATCCCCAAATAAGTACCTCGAAGATTTTCTGGTATGTCGGGATGGCGAGCCGTAAAACCCTTCACATGCGCTTCGTAGATTACAGATTGATGGAGCGGCCGATGCGGCGACCGGTCGTTCTGCCAGTCGAAATGAGACGTCGTCACTATGCCTTTGGGCATTCCCGGCGCATTGTCCTGCTCATCTTTTTTTAAGTCGCCATCCGGATTTCCCAGCTCGTAGCTAAAAATTGGATAGTTCCAGTCCACGGTTCCGGCAATTGCCGTCGCATAAGGGTCGATCACTAGCTTGGCGGGATTAAACCGCAACCCCTTGTCCGGCTCGTAAGCACCATGAACTCGGTAACCATACATCTGGCCGATGGTCAAGCCCGGCACATAGCAACTCCAGACGTAACCCGTGCACTCCTGCATCTGGATCGTTTCAGTCGCCGGCGCGCCGAGTTCACTGAAAAGGCAAAGTTCCACCGCGTTTGCGGATTCCGAGTACAGGGCGAAGTTAACACCTGTTCCGTCCCAGGTCGCGCCTTGCGGATACGGTGATCCAGGCAGTACTTTCGTTGACATTGCGTTTTTCCCTCGCGAGATTTCTTTCCGAGACCAGTACAGAGCCGCCGCGAATTCTGGCATGGGTTAGCCGAATGCGTGCGCTGCCGGGTGTCCTGAAGCTTCAAAGCCAAAGATGTCGGCTTGCCCCTATTTGTTTCCCACGTAAGAAGGCAGAGGATAGAGGCTTAAGCTGTTGCGATTAAACCATCAAAGAGAAAAAAGCGATGTAGCTTATATTTCGCATTTGCATCCATATATTCGGGACCGTTCCTCGTGGCCACGTACAAAATCTTTGAAAAAGCCAATGAGTTTCGCATTGAAATTGTCGGGCGTTTTGCGGGAGACGGGATTCAGGATGTGCGCCAGTCGTGGGAAAAGGCTTTGCAGGAGGCCGTACCGCGAAGGCTGAGCATAGACATTTCCCGGCTCTCGGGGTATGATTCGCCAGGCCGCAAATTGTTGGCGGAAATGTATCGGCATGGTACAGAATTCGCAGCCCGCACACCCTCCTCTTTAGTTTTTCTAAACGAAATCGCTAACACGCCTCGCACGCCTGGTGCATTGATCACCGCCCCCGTTCGCAAGCCGCAGGAAGTGACTGAGCAGCAACCGCTTCGCGCTTTAGCGGCAGGCGGTTAGAGCTACTTCGTCTTCTTACTGAAAACTGGGAACCGCGCCTTTACCGCACACATCCCACCCTTCGAGGTAAATTCAAGGTCTATGGATGAGCTGCAATCGGCAGTCGCACTACGGCTGTCGCGGCGGCAAATGGTGCGCGCGGCATTGGCAACTTTGCCTGCAATAGGCGTTTTACGCAGTCAGGAACAAGCGCCGGCCCAGCAGCCCACCTTTTCGTCCAATGTAAAAGTAGTCAACGTGCTTGCGACGGTGCACGACAAACAAGGTCAAATCGTGCGAAATCTGACAAAGGACGATTTTGTTCTTGAGGAAGATGGCCGGCCTCAAGCGATTCGTTATTTCGCGCAGCAGAGCGACTTGCCTTTGCTAGTAGGATTGTTGATCGACACTAGCGGCAGCGAGCGCAGGATGATTGGGACGGAGAAAGATGCCAGTCATACCTTTCTGGAGCACGTTCTGCGCCCCACGAAAGATAGAGCTTTCTTGATTCACTTTGACCGCGAAGTGGAATTGCTGCAGGATTTGACATCGTCCCGGCAGAAGCTTGAGAACGCCCTGGATGAATTGAACAAACCCGAGTTTGGCTCTAATGGCAATTCAGGTGGTAGTGGTCCAAACTCCAGTAGCGGTGGAGTCTACGGACGCGGCGGATGGGGCGGGGGCGGTCATCATCGTGGCGGAATGATTGGCGGCACTGCACTTTATGACGCGCTTTACCTGGCATCAAACGAGGTTTTGAAAAAAAAGAACGGCCGCAAGGCCGTTATTCTTTTAACCGACGGCGAAGACAACGGAAGCAAAGTATCTTTAGGTGAGTCGATTACGGCTGCGCAGCGGTCCGACACCCTCGCATACGCAATGCGCATCGCCGATGAAGAAAGCCCAGCTGGCGGTTTCGGTGGCCCAGGAATGGGACGGCACGGCGGTGGTGGCTGGGGCGGTGGCCGCGGTGGCGGACCATACGGGCGCAGTTCGCAAAACCGGCCTGACGGAAAAAAGATCTTGCAACAGATCTCAAAAGAAACAGGCGGCGGTTATTTCGAAGTCTCGAAGAAGAAGACCGTCGATCAGATCTATTCGCAAATTGAAGAAGAGCTCCGCAGCCAATATAGTTTGGGATATACATCTGACCGCCCCGAAGCTGATGGCGGCTATCGCAAAATTCAACTCACCGTCAAACAGAAGGGGCTTACCGTCCAGGCACGCGACGGATATTACGCGGGTGTCGGAACGTAAGAGTTCCTGATCGTACGCTGAGAATGTGGAGGCTTCTCGCCCGCATCTCGCGACCTTGGTTGACGATTTTGCTCGTCTGCCAAGAGACGTTGCTTTCGTCACTCCGCGCGGTCTTCGCGAAGAGAAGACAACTTACAAAGAACTTGCTCTCCTGTGCCGCCGCTTTGCTGCGGAATTGACCACTCGCGAAATCGCTAAGGGCGAGCGCGTTCTCATCTGGGGCGAGAACAGCGCGCAATGGGTGGCGGCGTTCTTTGGCTGTGTAATGCGCGGAGTGTTGCCTGTGCCCGTTGATGCCGCAAGCAGCATCGACTTTGTACGGCGCGTCGAGGCCGAAGTTCGACCCAAACTGATCGTCAGCGACACGCAACGAATCGGCCCGTTGCAGCCTTTTCCGCAATTGCTGAACTTGGATCATTTGGATTCAGAGATCGCATGTCAACCCGGTGATGCGATTAGCGGCCTAGCAGAAGATGATCCTCTACAAATCGTCTTTACTTCCGGCACCACCGGCGAGCCCAAAGGCATTGTGCACACACACAAGAATGTGCTGGCCAGCCTGCGCCCCATCGAAAAGGAAATGCAGCGGTATCTCCGTTATGAATGGCTTGTCCATCCCATCCGCATTCTGCACACATTGCCGCTGAGCCATGTTTTTGGGCAGTTTATGGGGCTGTGGATACCAGCTCTGTTGCGGGCTGAAGTACACTTTGAACCGCGTCTCGTGGCCGGCGATTTGGTAGAACGCATTCGGCGGGACCGCATCTCCGTGTTAGCCACAGTTCCACGCATTTTGGATCTGGTCGAGCAGTATGTTTTACAAAAACAGAGCAACCTCCGTGAGCGCATGAACCGGCTCCAGAACCTCAATGCACTCCAACGCTGGTGGTGTTTCCGGGATATACATCGCCTGTTTGGCTTAAAGTTCTGGGCCTTCGTCAGCGGCGGCGCATCGCTACCTGCAGCAACGGAACAATTTTGGAACTCGCTCGGATTCGTCGTAATCCAGGGCTACGGCATGACCGAGACAACAGCTCTCGTTAGCCTGAATCATCCCTTTCGCCGCGCCGAAGGAACGGTGGGCCAAGTTTTACCGGGCCGCGAAATTCGTTTGACCCAGGAAGGGGAAGTGCTCGTACGAGGCGATACCATTTCGAATGCCATTTGGCAGAATGGGCGCCTTCAACAGCAAGAATCGGATTGGCTGGCAACAGGTGATCTCGCGGAGCTTGATAGCCAGGGCAACTTGCGTTTTCGTGGACGCAAAAAGGATGTGATTGTCACCGCCGCTGGCCTGAACATTTATCCCGAGGATCTGGAGGCTGCGCTCGCGAAGCAATCCGGCGTCAAAGCGTCGGCAGTCATTGAAATGAACACCGGGGTTGGAGCAGAACCGCTGGCTGTACTAGCAATGAATGACTCTGCGGATCCCGGCGCCGCCGTTATGGCGGCAAACACACAGTTAGCGGCCTTTCAGCAGATACAGCGCTGGCTATTGTGGCCCGATCCCGATCTTCCTCGCACATCTACCGGCAAAGTTCTTAAGCGCGAGATAAGCCGCCGCATTGCCAATGGCGAGATCTCCACCGATCAAGAAAGTGCGGCTGCCGGCGATTTGAATCTTGATAGCCTGGGACGCGTTCAATTGCAGGCACAACTCGAACAGCAATACGGCGTTCGATTGGACGACGCCGCTATTCAGAATGCGAAAACCAGCGAAGACATCAGACGTCTAGTTACACAACGGTCCGCGTCGGAGGGTACGTCAAACCGGCAATCAACCGGCGAACATATATATCTACGCTGGCCCTGGAATCCTCTGCAACAGTTGATTCGCACTGTCTTTCAAGAGTGCATCGCGCGACTAGTTTTGTGGTTTCTGGCCAAGCCCCGGGTGGTGAGTGAAGTTCGCGAATGGCCGACATCACCCGTTTTGATTGTGGCGAACCACGTCACATCCTACGACGCGGCATTTGTTTTGGACGCGCTACCCCGGCATCTTCGTGACCATGTAGCGGTGGCGATGTCGGGAGAAATGTTACTCGATTATCGGCGGGGCAAAAATCAGGGCCATTGGTTCTTAAATTTGGTTGCGCCTATTGCATATCTGCTGATCACCGCGCTGTATAACGTATTTCCGCTGCCTCAATTCACCGGTTTCCGCCGCAGCTTCCAACACGCGGGGAAAGCCATGGACCATGGCTATAGCGTTTTAGTTTTTCCAGAAGGTCGTCGTTCGGATGACGGAAAGCCACAGCCATTCAAGTCGGGTGCGGGTCTACTCTGGAAAGAGCTAGGATCTCCTGCTTTGCCGGTACGAATCGAGGGTCTCGGAGAACTTAAAGTCCGGCGCGGCCGGTGGTTTCGAAGCGGCACGATTACGGTTCACGTCGGCGATGTCATTGCGCCGCAGCCAGGAAAATCCGCTGATGAATTAGCTGAGATTCTTCGCGCGGCTGTGTTCGGCGGAATTCCGGAAACTCGCCATCACTAAGCTCCCGCGGCCCGGCCCATCACCGTTTGGAACGCCGCCACCGCGCTACTTCGCACGAGTGCCCACGATTGATCGTAGTCGTCTTTTTCTTCCTTTTGAAGCTCACGTGCCAGATTTTCCGTCGCTGCATCTCCAGCAGCCGCTGCAACCGTCGCTAACGATTCATACATCGCCATTTCAGCGGACGCCGCCCCGATACAGGCAATCAAATGCTGCGTATTTTTCTCTGCGCCTTCCTGCCCGATTTGAGCTAACGTCGGTGACATCGCCAGCACGTGCGCTAAAAAGCTTTTCGCGGTGGAGGGACTGCCCCCAAGTTCGCGGAGGCGAGCTTCCAACCGTTCATGTTGAGTCTTCGCTTTCCTCGAAGCAGCTTCGAACATACTCTTCACGGCATTCTGCTCGCCTGTAGCCGAAAATGTCTTGAGCGTGTCTTCGAAATTTCTTTCCGCGGCCTCTGCATCCTCCAGATACTTAACAATTACTTCTCGTGCCTGCATTGGTATCACCTCGAACGATGGACGAGAACCGGATGCCAATCTGGTCCCCGGTAATTCCATCAGTTGGTGGTGGTCAGTTGAGTCAACGCGTCGAAAATATGTCCTAGCGTCAAAATGAGTTGATCTTCCGGCAACATCTCTGGGTCGTAGGCGTGTTGCAAGACCAGCCCATTCAGAACCGCTTCAAGGGAAAGCCGAATTGCATCCTCCGTTCCCTTCATCAACGTGCATGCCAACAGTGCATCGATCTGCTGCTTGGCTGAAACTCGTATTTCGCGATGGGCACGCGCCAGTTTCCCGCGAATGCGTGGATGCCGAACCGCAAACAACTTGAATTCCAGCATTAACATCGACCATTGCCGGTCCGATGCGCGTTCTAAAAAGTATTGACGGAGGGCGGCAATCTTTTCGCGATCCGACTTACAGCAGTGAAGGCGATCCGTGAGCAGGTTGATATGTTCTGAGACTTGCTGCTCCAGGAGCGCGAGAAAAAGACTCTCTTTTGTCTCAAAATTGGCATAGAATGCGCCCCGGCTGTGTCCTGCATGAGCAGCAATGTCTTCAATGCGTGCAGCTTCAAATCCGTCGCGCGAAAAGATATGCCGGGCTGAAGTCAGCAGTTTGCGGCGGGTGGCCTCTGATTTTTGTTGGTGCTTATTAAGAACTACGGCTGAGGGCATATCCCGCTAAGATTATATACACAGATGTATTTAATTTGATACATGTGTGGATGTATTATGGAAGAGCGGCCATGATCACAACGTTTCTTCGCTCTGCTTCGAGTGAGCTCGTGCTGCTCGGCCTGCTTGTTTGTCTTAGCGCAACAATTGCTCTGAGTCAGATGGCTCCCCCAGGCGGTGGAGGCGCAATTAGTCGAGCAACTCCGTTACCTATGTCGGGCCGCACCAACCAAGCCGGCTCCGCCAGTTCCCAACAAACATCAAATTCCGTCTCTGGAGTGGGCACCATTAACAGTTCTGTGCAGGTGTCGGGCGACTTCTCCGGCAGTGTTCCTTCAGCGAAGCCTTCGGCCGGACCCATCACGCTTAGCATTGCAGACGCCGTGAAACGCGGCCTGGAGGCGAACCTTGGCCCCATTTCCGCAGGCAATGCTGTATCGATGGCAGGAGCGGCTCGCAAACAGGCGCTCAGTGCTCTGCTGCCCAACATTGGTGCAAACGCCAGTGAGACGGTCACACAGATTGATCTTGCCGCCTATGGTTTCCAATTCAATGTGCCCCCTAACTTTGGGTTTTCCATTCCAACTGTCGTCGGGCCGTTTAGCTATTCGCAAGCGCAAGCAACTCTGAATCAGTCGGTGTTGGACTTGGTCGCGCGGCGCAATTGGAAGGCTACCAAGGAGACGGAACAAGCGTCGATTCTCTCCGCTAAAGACGCTCGCGAGACAGTTGTTTTGGCTGTTGCCGGAACATATCTACAAACTGTGGCAGACGCGGCCCGTGTCGCATCACAACAGGCTCAAGTCGCTAACGCACAGGCAGTCTACAACCAAGCGGTGGTGCGAAAGCAAGCGGGCACAAACGCGCGCATCGATGTAACGCGAAGCCTGGTTGAGCTGCAAACCCAACAGCAACGGCTCAGCTCGTTGCAGGCAGATTTAAAGAAACAGAAAATTTCGTTTGCCCGGCTGATCGGGCTGCCGCTTGATCGCGAAATTGTGTTCAGCGACCAACTTGCTTCCGTCGAGACGGCCGCACTCGACGTAGAAGCTGAAATTCATACTGCTTTCGAGCATCGCGCTGATTTGCGTGCGGCCGAAGCGCAGGTGCGGGCCGCCGAACTCACATTGTCGGCCGCCCACGCCGAGAGGCTTCCATCCGCATCAATAAACGGAGACTACGGAGTGATCGGCTCCAATCCGACGTCAACTCATGGTGTTTTTGCCGCCACAGCTTCCGTGAGCGTACCGATATGGGAAGGCGGCCGCATACGCGGCGATATTCAACAAGCAGAGGCAACCGTAAAACAACGTCGTGCGGAGTTAGCCGATCAACGCGGCCGAGTGGAACAGGAAGTTCGTACTGCGCTAATTGAACTTGAAACTGCCCGAGGCCAAGTGCGCTTGAGCGCCAGCAATCGTGATTACGCCAACGAAACTTTGAGCGAAGCCCGCGACCGGTTTGGGGCGGGTGTGGCCACCACCGTCGAAGTGGTTCAAGCTCAGGAACAAGTTGCGAGTGCGGAAACGGATTACATTTCCAGCTTGTTTTCGTACAATCTTGCGAAATTGAGTCTCGCTCGCGCGACCGGCGAATCCGAAGCCGATCTACCGAATCTTTTCAATGGGAGCCATCCGTGAGTACGCAGATACAAACCCCTGAGACGGAAGTGAAGTCGCCCGTGGCAGCACCGCCGAAGGCTTCGCCGTCGCCCGCGCGTGTGACAAAGGGAAGACGCCGTGCCTTTACGATTTTCTTTGCCATCCTGCTGATCATCGGTGCGGGCGGAGTGCTCTATTGGCTTCACGCCCGAAATTTTGAATCGACCGACGATGCCCAAGTGGACGCACACCTGATACCGGTTACGTCGCGAGTTGACGGCACCGTTATTCGCGTGTATGTCGAAGACAATCAGACAGTCAAAGCGGGCGATCCTTTGGTGGATTTGGATCCGCGCGACTATCAAGCGGCTCTGGACCAAGCGCTCGCGGGACTTTCTCAGGCGCGTAGCCTGGTGATTGCTCAGCAGCCGAACATTCCTATTACACAAGTTGAAAATACGACGAATATTTCGACCGGAGAGGCCGACGTAGCCAATGCACAAGCAGCTCTTTCTGCTGCCGAGCGCGATCGCGAGTCGGATGCCGCCAGGCTCACTGAAGCCGAAGCCAACAACGCCAGGGCGCAGGCGGACCTTGCGCGCTACAAACTTCTGATCGCAAAAGAAGAAGTATCTCAGCAGGAATACGATCAGGTTGTCGCGGCCGCAAAGGCTCAACAAGCAACAGTGGCCGCTGCCGAAGCGACCCTGCAATCCGCCGCTCAGATAGTGGATCAACGGCGCGCGCAGCTCGCACAGGCACAAAGCAAGTTAGCGCAGTACCGGAACAACGCACCGCAGCAAATCGCTATACGGCGGGCCACCGTGCAATCCAATCAGGCAAGCGCTCAATCCGCACAAGCGCAGGTGAAACAGGCGCAATTGAAATTGGGCTACACGAAAATTACCGCCGCTGTTGCCGGCATTGTGATGAGTCGTTCCGCTGAAGTGGGAGCGCACATTGCGGCCGGGCAGCAATTAATGCAGATTGCGCAAATTGGCGACCTGTGGGTCACCGCGAATTTCAAGGAAACTCAACTCCGCAATATTCAGCCTCAACAGGCGGCCACAATTCACGTTGACGCATTGAAGCAGGACTTCGACGGATACGTGGAAAATATCGGTGGGTCAACAGGCTCAATGGCAAGCGTCTTGCCGCCCGAAAACGCCACCGGCAACTATGTGAAGGTCGTGCAGCGCATCCCTGTGCGCATTCGTTTCAAACCGAATCAGAACGGTTTGGACCGGCTGCGGCTTGGGATGTCCGTCGAGCCAGAAGTTCGCATCAGGAATTAGTCCCGTGGCATCTCAGACCGTCAGCCACGCAAACTGGAAGCCTTCGCACAACCCATGGGTGGTCGCGTTTACGGTGACGCTCGCCACCTTCATGGAAGTGCTCGATTCCTCCATTGCGAACGTTTCCCTGCCCCACATCGCAGGCTCTTTAGGAGCGACTTACGAAGAGTCGACCTGGGTGCTCACCAGCTATTTGGTGTCGAGCGCTATCGTACTGCCGGTGTCCGGCTGGCTCTCCACAATAATCGGGCGAAAGCGCTTCTACATGTTGTGCGTGGCGCTGTTCACCATCTGCTCTCTTCTCTGTGGATTGGCAACCAGCCTTCCCATGCTCATCATCGCGCGTGTGTTGCAGGGCTGCGGCGGCGGCGGACTTCAACCGTCGGAACAGGCGATCCTAGCCGATACATTTCCTATTGAAAAGCGTGGCATGGCGTTTTCCATGTATGGAATGGCGGTTGTAGTGGCCCCCGCTATTGGGCCCACGCTCGGCGGCTGGATTACCGACAATCTCAACTGGCACTGGATTTTCTTTATAAATCTGCCCGTCGGATTGCTATCGCTCCTTCTAACTCAGCGCCTGGTGGAAGACCCACCATGGTTGGCCGAAGAACGCGGCGCCGGAATCAAGATCGACTACATAGGACTGGCGCTCATCGTCATTGGAGTCGCTTGCTTCCAGATCGTTCTCGACAAAGGCCAAGAATCCGACTGGTTCGCGTCGCCGCTGATCTTCGCGATGTTCAGCATTGGCGTGCCGGTGCTCATCGCATTTTTCATGTGGGAGTGGTATCACGAAGACCCGATTGTAGACGTGCGGCTATTGAAAAATCGCAACTTCGGAACTGCGGTGTTCTTTTCATTCACGCTCGGTATCGTTCTTTTCGGCTCCACCGTTCTGATACCACAGTTTTTGCAGACCAGCATGGGATATACCGCGGAAAGGGCGGGCATGGCGCTCTCGCCGGGCGGATTCGCCCTGATGGTGATGATGCCGATTGCCGGCAGGCTGACCCAATCGAAAATCGATCCCCGCGTGCTGGTCGCCACCGGGTTCCTGGGTATGGCCATCACGCTTCATCTGATGACGAGCATCTATCCGGGCATGGACTTTGGCACGATTGTGATGCTTCGTATTATTCAAGTGCTGCCGCTGGCCCTGATCTTCGTGCCGATCAGCACTCTGAACTACGTGGGCGTGCCGCGTGAAAAGAGCAATCAGGTATCGGGACTTTCAAACTTCGCCCGGAACATTGGTGGAAGCATCGGGACGTCGCTATTGAGCACGTTCATCGCCCGCCAAAATCAAACTCACCAGCAAACGTTCGCTCACCATACCACTCACGGCACTAATAACTTCCAACATCTCCTGAGCGTGTTGAAAGCAATGTTTGTGTCACAAGGTTATGACGCTGTTACAGCAATGAAAAAGGCGATGGCTATGGCGTACCAAAGCATGCAAGCTCAGGCCAGCGCGCTCAGTTTCAAAAACAGTTTTTGGATCATGTCGGTAATTGTGCTCTGTTTGACGCCATTACCATTCATCATGCGGCGGCCGCGTCCAGGTGAAGACTGGCGCCGGGCGGCGCATTAAACACTCGCAATTGCTTGTGCCTGCGTGACTTCATCCGATACTACAGTGAAAGTTGTTAATTTGGCCGACCCAAATGAGGTAGTTATGGCGACGTCAGCCGCGTCACGTCCTATCGCCATCAGTACGCGCCCTTGCCGCGGGACGTTATGGCGCGCATCGAAGGTCCACCATCTATCCTCCAAATACGCTTCAAACCATGCGCTGAAATCCATCGGATAAGGCGCGACTGGCACTCCGATATCGCCCAAATATCCGCTTGCGTAACGCGCGGGAATGTTCAGACAGCGGCAAAACGTGATCGCGAGATGCTGAAAATCACGGCACACCCCAAGCCGCTCCGTGTAAACGTCAAGCGCCGTCTTGGTTCCTCTGGCGAAGTTGTAACCAAACGTCACTTTACGATGTACCCAATCGCAGATCGCCTGCACTCGTTCCCAACCGCCTGGAATATCGCCAAAAAGTTCCACGGCGGTATTCGAAAGCAAATCCACTTCGCAATAGCGGCTTGCCAACAGAAAGCGGAGCGTTTCAGTGGGAAGTTCACCCACCGGCACCTGCCGTGCGCTTGGATTCTGCGCATCCAGTTCACCGGAATCGTCAATCAGTGTCGAATTGAACAAGCGAATAGTTCCGGGCGGAGCAACAAAACGCGAACAAATATTGTCGAAAGTGTCCAAATACGTATCGATCTTGACGGCCGGCTCCAGGCGCAGCCCGTCGGGCTCCCGCAAATCGCCGGCGCGCGAAGGATGCACGTTCAAAAGCGCCACGATTGGCACTTCAACGGAAGTCTCAAAACTGATGTCATAGCCTACCCGGATCAGCATGCCTACAGATCTCCATCCACATGTTTCGTGCCAATGTGCTGACAAGGCGGCGGACTCAGGGCAAATCCGCATCAGCGCGTTAACGCCAGTGTAACCAAACCGGTTTTCTACACAATTTCGACAGGCTGCTGCA
>DASREJ010000219.1:0-4085 GCA_035652115.1 Bryobacteraceae bacterium | reverse complement strand
GGGCGCGCAAGCTGGCGAACTCGTCGCCAAGGGCGAAGTCGAGATGGGCGTGGCCCAGGCTTCCGAAATTGCCTCGGTGCCGGGAGCGAAGGTCGTGGGTCCGCTGCCCGGTGATTTGAACAGTGAAATCATCTTTGCCGCGGGCGTCGGCGCTACCACCAAGGATCCCGCCGCCGCCAAATCGCTGATCGACCTCTTGACCGGTCCGACCGGCGCCGCCGTGCTGAAATCCAAGGGTATGGATCCGGCCTAGGTTGCCGCTCCGCGATGCTGAGATAACGATGGAAAGGCGAGTTCTACCAAGTGGCTAATGTCTTTGAACGAAAGGTTCGCGTACTTCTTAGGCAACTTGCCAAGTAGCGAATTTGGCTCGTGCTACGGCCCGGAAATTATTGGGTGATCGATCGTGCAATTCGCGCGATGACATACCGACGCGGCTCTGTTGACCTGTCACATGCGAGCATGGATCGAGCCCTTAGAGCACGCTAAGCTCTCGGCTGACGGACGAAAGAAAGCTACCATCTAGCTTTTGCGCGCACGCTAAAGCGCCGCCAATTTTGTGCTCTATTGGTTTGCTGGGCAGGCTGGTCCCGTCTTCGGGACAATATTCGTGGCGCCATCAGCCTCGGCGGCGCACTTGGTCGGATATTCCTTAACCCCGCCATTCTTGGTGCCACAATGAATAATCTGTGGGCAATCACCCTTCTGCTGCGCCAACTTAATCTGTGGCGCGCTTTTAGAGGACTGCTGCGTAACTGCCTCCCCTGCGAAAGAGCCGGCGATGAAGATTAGGGCAAAAGTCAATTGCAAGCGCATTGAAACCTCCAATGTGGTTCCGGATTCACCAAGGAAAAGGCCACGGCACAAATGGCCCAGCATCGATAGCGGCCGTCGGAACGGCCCGACCACCCTGGGACTCGCCCACTATCGATCGCGCGGTGTCAGCCGTAACCAAATACGAGAATCCCAAATCAAGGGCTCGCTGCAGGTCGGAAGACGGAATCTCAAAGATGTTGATTTTACCGGTGGTCGAGCCACACAGCTGGATGTGTAACAGCCCGTCAGAGCCTTTCCTTTGAGAGATAACTGAAACCCCGCCCTGAGTTAGCTGCTTTGCCATCTGATCCAGAGTTATTTCGCGACCATTCTCGCACAAGAGTGTTCCATCATACTCGTAGACAGCCACGCTCTTCGCATCGAAGATCCAAAGCCCAAAATTTGCTGGCCCAACGAAGCCACGTCTAATTTTTTCCCAATCACTTTCACCAATTACGAATGTATTGACGCGACCAGTTGGTGCTCCACACATTTTGCTAATCGGTATCGGTAGCGATCTCTTTTCGGCACTTGTGACTTGAGCCCCAAGCTTTTCCAGCAAGAGCTTGTCGTCTTCGAGGCTGCGAACCTCACCGCGTCCACACTGAAGGCTACCATCGGGGCGGTAAACTCGTACGTCGCTCGCCGACGCCGCCGCACTCGCAACCAAGACGGAAAAGAAAATACCAATGCCGAAAAACCTAAGGACAATCATGAAGGTCAAACCCTTCCGTTGGGGACCAGTGTCTATCTTGATTTGCAAAAATCGCCACGCTCGAAATAGTCGAGCAAAAGGAAAAATGCTCTCGTCAGTAGACGTTCAAGGCGAGTTGAGATAATTATTCTGTACTACCTTCGTGCGATTTTTTCAAGGTGCCTAGGAGGCATTCCATGTCTGCGAAGAATTTAATTTTTGTCTTGGGACTTCTTGTCGCAGTGACAAACTCAACGGCGACACGAGCGGCTGGGGCTGGCGAGGTGTGCGGCGGCATCGCAGGCGTTCGCTGTGACAAAGGGCTTTGGTGCGACCCATCGCCTGGCTCATGCGGCGTCGCAGATGCGCCTGGCACCTGCGTCAAAATTGGCAATTTGTGCCCTCAACTCATCATGCCGGTGTGCGGGTGCAACGGTAAGACTTACAACAATGACTGCGAGCGGCGAAAAAGCAGGGTCGGCAAAAAGAGCGACGGTAGGTGCGGATAGCAACACTTTTTCTGTAACGCCTGAACCTGACGGCAGCACGCTCAGGCCTTCCGGCCTGAACGTGCATGCCCGCAGGACAAGCGCATCAATCCGTTCAATCAAATAGAACGCTTTGCTTCAAAATAGCCCGTGCCGCTCTTGCGCGCTATTCGCAGGGCGCGAGGCCAAATCTATTTTATTAGGAGATTTTATGCGGAGCGACTGGAGCGGGCGAAGGGAATCGAACCCTCGTATGCAGCTTGGGAAGCTGCCGTTCTGCCATTGAACTACGCCCGCGAAGCGCTTGCCAAGCGCACCATAGCGGGAACGGCGCGGTGGGATCAAGGCGCGCCGTTTGGCGTCGTGCTTTGACACCGCCCCGATTCTGGCAACGGAGATGGCAACTTCTTCGTTCTGGCGACTCAGCCGATTTGCGGCCTGAAGTACATGAATTCATCGAAGCCGCCGGTAACTGAAAACCGAGCTGTCGTTGGACGAATGTAGCGCAGTGCGTGACCAACGGTCTTCGTCTTAATCACCAGTCGATAGATTTCGATTGCGGCGTCTTCAGGTAGATCTACATGATCCCCGCGAAAGACGGTGTTCTGCTCTCCCACGAAAGTTCGACCTATTCGACCTTGCGTGCCGGTCGTGTCGACATGAACTTTATCCTTGAGCTTATCGCCCGAGGTCGTCCGCGAGGACAAGCCGCCGGCAGGCCCCGCAGGTACTGTAGCGGGGTTGAATTCGATCCGCTGAATGGTCGCGCCGTTTGCTTGAATAAGGTGCGTTCCAGTTGCCCGCTTTTCCTCGACGAAGACGTCTAAGCCGCCCGAACCCTGTGAGATTGCAGCGGTGATATTGTCGCTTTCCCACCTACCCACCCAGTTATCCAAGGTCGACCCTCGCAATGCCACCGGCACCGGGTTGACTGCCTTGGTGTTTGAGAAGCCGGGCACTTTAAGGTCCGGCGTAGCCGAACCGTTGTTGGATATGTCGATGAAACAAAAGACGTGGTCCGGCACATTTATGCCTCCCCACAACGCCGCGATCGGAGATGCAAGTCCAGCCGCAAGCACTTCCGGCGCCCCTTCAATCTGGTCCATCAGATCAGTCGGTGCGCCGCTCGTCAGCGCTCGTACGGTGAGCGCTCCCGGGGTTTGGTCCCGATTGATGAATTCCGATGAGCCCTGATCCGCGTCGGGGTCAAAGCGGTGAAGCTCCAAGTTTGTGACACCTTTGCCCACATCACGCGAATCGAACTTAAAATACGGAAGGTCCCAGTAAATCTTCAAAAATTCGGCGTGAGGAGGGTCGCCAACCAAGGCGACAACCGTTACGAAGCCTTCCGTCCCGGTGAGAATGCCATTCGACTCAGCTTGGAAAGCCTTGACTTGACCCGGAGGGATCGGGTTTGCGCTCTCCCAAGGTCGCTGTCCGCTCGACCAATCGCCATGGTCCAAATTGCTGTGTACGTTGATGATGTCGCCAGTGCCAGAATTCTTGATTTCACAGCGAAACAATCGTGCAGGCATGAGCAGCTCCTTCAGCGTCGAACGAAGGTAAACCGTTGGCCTAACATTTTCGATTGTAGCACTCTTTGGAATACTATGAGAAGAATGCAGGCCGCTCTTCCGCCTAGTGCCCACTTTCCGAAGTTCGTGTTACATCTCGGCACGCACCTTTCACGAACTTCGGAAAGTTATGGGCTACTCACAAACCTTTGATTCTAGTGCCGCTTTCTATTTGAAGTTCGTGGGATCGATTTTGCCGCTTGTGGAGCACGAACTTCAAATAGGCGGCACTAGACTGTGCGGCGCGGCCGCGTGCAGCCGCATCTGAGTACCCTATTCTGCCGGCCAACTTGCGTTCGGTGGACGGCCACCTGCCTTAACCGAACCTACAATTTTAAGGTGCGCACGTTTACGGCAGTGATATGATCGTGCGTGGGGGAAGTGGCGTATGTCGGGGGCGGCGTACACGATATTCGACACGGCGATCGGCCGGTGCGGCATCGCTTGGGGCGAAGCGGGCATTGTCGGCGTGCAGCTTCCGCTGGCCCGCGAGATCGAAACCCGCAAGCGGCT
>DASREJ010000218.1:0-14138 GCA_035652115.1 Bryobacteraceae bacterium | reverse complement strand
AGGACTGTCTACGCGGAGGTAAGACGACGTCCATGAAAAAACTGCTCGTAGCTTTCTTCTTTGGTTATTTGTTCGCGCCGAAGCTTCCTAGATATCTCACTCAACGTGGATGCAGCAACTACACCTTCGTACCATGAAACGACTCTATACATGTTTGACTGCCTCTCTATTGTGCGGAGCGCTGTATGCACAGGCTCCGGTCAGTGGAACGATTAACGGGAAGCCGATCAGCGAGACGGTGCTCAATCCCTCGAAACAGCAACTAGAGCACGATTTCATCATGACCGCGGGGCGTGGTCCCGGCCCCGGCGATCAGGATCAAATGCAGACGAAGACTCTCACCGACGTCCGTTGCCGGAATCTCAACCAAGCGGTGCGGCAGACGGCGCGGGAAAGCCTTATACAACAGCTTGGAATTGTCGTAACGCAGACGGATCTGGAGCAGGCTAAGGAAACTAATCCGCTCCCCGATACCAAGCCTAATGAAGCGGCGTACACGGCCCTGTTGAACGCAATCTCGGCTGTCTATGATAAGCATAAAGATCCAAACGTGGTCTATCAGCAGATGTTAAGCGGCTACAACCTCCCGCCCAATATTTGGCCTATTTTCGTGCTCGACGCCAGTACGCCCGAAGGGCGGCAGCAAATGGAGAAGTACTACCGCAACTATTTGCAAAACGCCCCGCAGATCTACAAGAACCAACCTCTCAACGCTTGGAAGCGCATTGCCGAGAACACAAAAATAAACCAATACATCGACCAGCAGTTGGCGGTTACCGATTCGACATTCCGCGCTTATTTGGAACAGTGGAATAAGACGAAGGTGCAAGAGGGAGCACGCACTCGTGTGACCGGACTGTCTGCGGCTGACCTCGGCTATATGCGACAAAAACGGGAACAGTTTTGGAATCAGCAGGACGCGAAGGTTGGAAGTTTACCTGACTGATCCTTCGGTGGGAAAAGCTTGTGGGTTGCCGCAGTATACGGGGCGGTAAATTGCCAAGAAGAACACAATGGCATCGCTTGCAGAACTCAGGAGGCGGCTTATAGGGGCCGTCTCTTTGTTCCTAAGTAAGCGCTTAATAACACCTGCGCGTTATCTCTCCCGTCGCGAAAACCGCTCCGCCGAACCACCTCAGTAGCAGAAAACTTCGGACTGCAAACCCGGCTCCGCAACGAATAACCGTGTGAATAACGGATTCCTGATCGACTTGAATGCCAGATTGCGCACCAGTTCAGGATGATTGTTGTGCTCGCTGATGTGCCCCAGAATCATCGTGGAAACAGTGCTATCCAGATCCTTGGCGATAAAATCCGCCGCGACTTCATTCGAGAGATGCCCGCGCCGGCTCATGACCCTCTGTTTGACAGACCAAGGATAGGGCCCCACCCGAAGCATTTCGAGATCGTGGTTCGATTCCAGTACAACCACATCGCTGTTTCGCAAATGGACGCGCAGCGAATCGGTCACATAGCCCAAGTCTGTTGCAATCGCAATCTTTACGCCCTGTGAGGACAGCGTGAACCCCACAGGATCCATCGCGTCGTGCGGAATCGTAAAGCTGGTCACATCGAAATCGCCAATCGTGAAGCCGCACCCCGCCTGGAAAACTTCCAGCGTTGGGGTCGATTCGCCCCAATCGATAAACCGCGACGTCCCGTGGGTCAGATAAACGGGAAGCGGCCGTTTCGCGCCTTTGATAAGGGCGACTGCTCCACTTGTGTGGTCGCAGTGCTCGTGCGTAACCAGGATTGCGTCCAAATTGGCCAGGTCTTCGCCAATAGCAGCCAGGCGTTTGGCAATTTCACGGCGGCTCAGGCCCGCATCCACTAAAATGCGCGTGCAGTCCGTCGCAATAAAGGCCGAATTGCCGGCGCTGGACGATGCGAGAATGCAGATCTTGACGATAGTTAACTCTCCGCTCCCCTAAATTCTTCTCAGGTAATCCTCGCTCGCCTTTCTTATCGGTTATAGCAGAACTTTCCCAACCCGCTGAACATTTCCACAAAGAAATGTTCCCCCTCATGCCCGCGGCACTAGAATAAAGGTCTCAGGCATGAAAGCGCGCGTCTACGTCTCCATGAAACCGACTGTCCTTGACCCTCAGGGGCAGACAATCTGCTCGGCTCTCAACGGGCTTGGACATAAAAAGATCGCCGCGGTTCGGCAAGGAAAGTATTTCGATATCAGTCTGGCCGAGGGTACCACCCGCGAGCAGGCGGCTCAGGATTTGGATGAAATTGCCCGCGACGTGCTCTCTAATGGAGTAATTGAGGACTATCGGGTTGAGATTTTAGATTAGGACGGCGGCTCTTCTTTCTTATGTGCGGAATTGTGGGCTATGTGGGCAGCCGCGACGCGGTGCCGGTTATTGTGGATGGACTGCGCCGCCTGGAGTACCGGGGGTATGATTCGGCGGGCGTAGCCGTTCTTTCGCAAGACAAATGTCTGGAAGTGCGTCGTGCCTCCGGCAAACTGCGCAACTTGGAAGAGGCTATCAAGGCGAAGCCTCTTTCCGGCGTTTATGGAATCGGTCACACCCGCTGGGCCACCCATGGCCGCCCCACTGAAGAGAACGCCCACCCTCACCGTGATTGCAAAGGCGAAATCGTTGTCGTTCATAACGGCATCGTCGAGAACTATCTTAAGCTGCGCAGGGAACTCACGGCCGAAGGCCACACCTTCAAAACCGAAACCGACACCGAAATCATTGCGCACTTGGTTGAAAAATACTTGAATGGCAATCTGGAAACTGCCGTTCGCAAGGCCCTGAAAGAGATCTCCGGAGTCTTCGCCATCGGCGTCATTTCGAGTACCGATCCGAATAAGATTGTCGCGGCGCGCTTCGGCCCCCCGGTAGTAATCGGCTTAGGTGACGGCGAGTTCTTTGTCGCTTCTGACGTTCCCGCAATCCTGAATCACACGCGCGACATGTTTTTTCTGAACGATGGCGACGTTGCAGTGCTGACACGCGAAGGCGTACAACTTACTGATTTCGATGGCAAAACGGTGCGCCGCCCGGTCTCTCGCATCATGTGGGACCCGGTCATGGCCGAAAAAGGCGGCTTTAAGCATTTCATGCTTAAGGAAATCTATGAGCAGCCTCGCGCCGTCAAAGACACCATGATCGGACGCGTCGGTATGGAAACCGGCCGCGTGTTTCTCGATGAAATCGATATTTCGGAAAAGGACTTTCGCGAAGTTCAGCAGGTAAAAATCATCGCCTGCGGAACAAGCTGGCACGCGGGGCTCGCCGGCAAGTTCATGATTGAACGGCTCGCGCGCATTCCAGTCGAAGTTGACTATGGAAGCGAATTCCGTTACCGCGACCCCATCATTCCTCCGAATACGCTCGCAATCGTCATTTCACAATCGGGCGAAACGGCCGATACCTTGGCGGCCCTGCGCGAAGCCAAGCAAAAAGGTTCGAAGACTCTCGCCATCTGCAACGTGGTCGGCTCGATGATCACGCGCGAAGCGAACGGCACTCTGCTGACACATGCGGGCCCCGAGATCGGAGTTGCCTCCACCAAGGCATTCACTTCTCAGTTGACGGCACTTCTGATTTTGGGCATGTACTTAGGCCAAATCCGCAAAACCCTTAGTGCCGAAGCAAGTTCAAAGCTTGTGCAGGAAATGTCTCAAATCCCCGGCAAACTGGAGCAGGTACTGGCGAATTCCGATATCTATGACGACCTCGTGCGTCATTTGTTCCGCGCCCAGGATTTTCTCTACCTGGGCCGCGGCATTCACTTCCCGATCGCCCTTGAAGGCGCGTTGAAGCTAAAAGAAATTTCGTATATTCACGCAGAGGGTTACCCTGCCGGCGAAATGAAGCATGGCCCCAATGCGTTGATCGACGAGAATCTTCCCGTCGTTGTACTTGCGACGCGCGATTCCGAATCCGAAGAGAGCCAGGTCCACTACGAAAAGACACTTTCCAACATTCAGGAAGTAAAAGCGCGCAGTGGTGTCGTTGTGGCGATTGCGTGCGAAGGCGATGAAGAAGTCGCCAAGATGGCAAATCACCTCATTACCATTCCGCACTCGCGCGAGCTCTTATTGCCCTTGCTCGAAATGATTCCATTGCAGCTTCTGGCGTATCACATCGCGGTTCGCCGCGGTTGCGACGTGGACCAGCCGCGCAATCTCGCTAAGAGCGTGACGGTCGAATAATCTTTTGCAGATTCTTCATACGACCATCATCGCCGGAACACATGGTAAGGGTCTGTACCCGTTGACCCACGTTATAGAAGGCTGGATCAGAAAACAGAACTTATCGAACGGCCTGCTGACTGTTTTTATTCAACACACCTCCTGCTCGCTTGTCATTCAGGAAAATGCAGATCCCGACGTTAGGCTCGATCTGCGCGATTTCTTCGAGCGCCTCGTGCCTGAAGATGACGAACACTTCCGTCACACCGCCGAAGGACCCGATGACATGACGTCACACATCCGCTCCACGTTAACCCAGACCAGCCTTTCCATACCTCTTATATCGGGACGATTGGCGCTGGGAACCTGGCAAGGACTCTACATATTCGAGCATCGCGCCCACGCGCATCAGCGTCACGTGGTTTTGCAGCTTATAGGCGAATAATTTTTATCGGATCTTACAACGCGGCGACATTCGGATGCTTCTTGTGCCATTCGGTATGTCTCTGAAACAATCGCGCCGCCGCAATCACCGCATGATCATTGCCGGCTCTGCCGATAAATTGAATCGCAACCGGAAGATTGGCGTTATTGAATCCACAGGGAACGGCTAGAGCCGGTAGACCGCAAAGGCTCGATACGCCGTCTGGAGCTTTGGTGTCGATAGCTCTTGCCCGTCGACGCTCCCCGGTGGGCGGTTGCGGCGGAGTTTTCGGCGGAGGTTCCGTCAGCGGTTGAGCCACATCGGATTGTCCCGCAGCCGTCAACACGTCGAACGAATCGAAGAGTTCATCGACCTTGCGCTGAAGAACAGAGCGCACGCGTTGCACCTGAATATAGTCCGACGCGGAAAAAGCTTCGCTCGCATATCCATTGACTTGGCCCAGCGGATCGGCCAACTTCGCACAATCGCCTGAGTGAATCAACTTTTGAAACGCGGAGGCGGCTTCAATCAGAATCGTCAGTTCCGCGGCCTGTTCAAAAGGTCCTTCCGGCATCTCCACCTCGGAAACGCGAGCACCGCCTTTTTCGAGCGCGCGAACTCCTTCCTCGAACGCGCTTTGCACTTCGGGGTCGACTTTGTTCCAGACGTTCGTCAGTTTGCCGACGCGAAGAGGTCTGCGCGGTTCCAGATAAGGCGACGGATACGTGAATTCCGCGCCATAGGATGCAACCGAATCGTGGTCCTTCGGATCATGTCCGGCAATTACAGAGAGAATGAGTCCGCAATCATCCGCCGTGCGCGCCATTGGCCCAAGCTTGTCCATTGACCACGCAATCGCCATCGCGCCATAGCGGCTCACCCGGCCGAAGCTTGGCCGCATACCTGATACTCCGCACCACGATGATGGGCAAATGATCGAGCCGCGGGTGTCTGACCCAAGCGCCCACGGCGCAAGTCCCGCTGCAACGATCGCGCCCGATCCGCTAGATGATCCGCAGGTCCAGCAATCTGTCTTCCACGGATTCTTACAGGGTCCTGTCAGCGAGGCATTCCCGTTCGTGTAACCAAGTCCGCCTGCCAACTCGATCATCGCCGCTTTGCCAATTAGCACCGCTCCAGCGCGATTCAGTTTCTCGACGATCGTCGCATCGTAGTCGAACGTCTGGTCCGCAAATGGCGCCGCACCCCACGTGGTTTTATATCCTTTGACCGCGACAAGATCTTTCAACGCGTACGGAATTCCGTGCAATGGACCGCGATGTCGGCCGGCGCGGATTTCATGTTCCGCCGCCTTGGCCTGCTCTAAAGCAAGATCGTCAGTGATGGTGACGTAAGCATTTAATTTCGGTCCGATGCTATGGCTGCGCTCCAGGTATGCTTGTGTCAATTCCACCGGCGAAAACGAACGCCGCCGCAAATGCGACTGCAATTCGCTAATCGATAGATAAAGAACCTCTTCACCGAGCATCGTCAGCTCTCTTCGGCTTACCCGCCGTGCGCGGCTGAGCAGAAGGTTCCATTACCAGCTTCAGCGAAAGTGCTGATGTGTCGCCATTATCGAGCGTGAACTCGCGAATAGGCCCAAGCATGCGCTGGTTCTGGATCAGAACTCTGCGTATTCGGGTGCGTTGTTCTTCAGAAAGTCTGTCACCGTAATGCCGGATAGTTTCGTTGAAGCGCGCATCCACCTCTTGAGATTCCGCAGGCGACAAGTCCAAAGTGTCCGGTTGCTGCGCGGCACGCGAGGTTGGCGTTGCTGCTGGCGAACTTCCTCTCAGCGGACCAACCGATGCAAGTGCGGCAGTAAATGCTTTTTTGCCGAACCTCCTTCGCGAAACCTCCGGTTTTTGCTCACCATTTCTCATAATCACTATCTTTCGGGGCCATTGCACCTAAAGAACCTGAGTATTGCTTCCAAGAATTAGGCGGTTTAGAATACTTCGCAAGTATTCCTTGGTGGATACATTACTGAATACCTTGATGGATACATTATCATCGAGTGTTCAGGGAAGGGGTTCTATGCGTTTTCGGACACTTCTCGCAGTTGCCTTATTGGCTTGCCTCTCGATTCCGCTTTACAGCCAGGTAAATCCAACAGGTAATCTTTCCGGCACAGTTACTGATTCCAGCGGCGCCATTGTTCCAAACGCGTCGATAGATGTTTTGGAACAATCCACCGGCACCAAGTACCACTCCGTATCGCGCAATGATGGGCAGTTCTTTATCGGTAACGTGCGCCCTGGCACTTACGAGGTAAATGTCACGCTGTCTGGATTTCAAACCGCCGCATACCACAACGTGCAGGTGGTGGTGGGTCAGACTTATGACTTGAAAGCTGTTCTCCAGCCAGGCCAGGTTACTTCGACGGTCACCGTCGAAGCCGGACAACAGCTTTTAGAGACAACTCAGTCCTCTGTCGGCATGACGGTAAGCGGTTCGCTCATCACGACAATTCCGACACCCTCCAACAGCGCCCTCTTCGGTCTCGCTCTGATGAGTTCGGATGTCCAAACCATTGGAGGCCCCCGTCAAAGCAGCGCCGACGGCTTGCCTGGCGGTGCCGTCAACATCACCTACGACGGAATCTCCGCGCAATGGCAGCCGGGCAAATCGGGCGATCCGCTATTCACGATGATCAGCCCCAACATTGACGCCGTCTCGGAATTCAGTATCTCCTCTGCCGCCAGCAGCGCCGCGGATTCTGGCCAGGGCGCGGTTCAGCTCAAATTCGTAACGCCGCGCGGCACGAATCAATTTCACGGCGGTGTTTGGGAGTATTTCCGCAATGACGATCTAAATTCCAATTACTACTTCAACAATCTTGCCGGGCTACCGCGCCAAACCATGCGCTATCACCAGTTCGGCGGCAAAATCGGCGGCCCCATTTGGAAGGACAAGCTCTTCTTCTTTGCCGACCTCAGCGTGTGGCTTCGGCCGCAAGCGACCGCGCGAACCAGAACCATTTTGAGTCAGGCAGCCGCAAGCGGTCTGTACACCTACTCTCCGATCTCAATGCCTGGTTCCACACCATCATGGGTCAATTGCAATCAAGCTGCAGGCACTTGCACGGCCAACCTGCTCCAGATGGCTGCGACTTACGGTGGAGCGTCCAAGATAGATTCCGTCATCGGCTCCGCACTGGGTGCCAATGCAATCTGCGGTTTCGGCACCGGGGGTCCATATGTTGGCTGCTCCTTCGCTCTACCAGCAAAACATCACATTTAATAACTCCGGCGCTTACACCCAGCAAATGCCCGATCTCCGGCTTGATTACAATATCTCCTCGAATCATTCCCTGGAACTCGATTACCATCTAACCCGGTTCGTGCTCGCGCCCGACATCTTGAACGGAACGGATTACACGTTTCCTGTAGCGCCCTACAACACAAATCATGGCGGTTACTATGCCGACCGTCAAATTGGCGCGGTCGCTTGGCGCTGGAATATTCATCCCACCATGAGCAATGAATTACGCTTCGGGATGCAGATAGCTCCGGAATCGTTCTCGCCGGATATCAACCTCAGCGTCTATCCGGTCACTAACACCAACTTAGGCGCAATCCATGTTCAGCCGCTATTTCCTTCGGCCCTTGGACTAACTGACCCGTGGCTTCAAACTAGCCCAACCCGCGATAACCCGGCGGTCGCGAACTTGATCGACAACTTAGTTTGGTCCAAAGGCCAGCACAATTTTTCATTTGGAGTAAATGCCACCCGCGAACATTTTAAAGACGCCAACTATGCCTCGGAATTCGGCACCGTGAACCTCGGCCTTGACGCCAGCGATCCAATGGCTGCGGTATTTAGCACCGCAAATCTGCCTGGCATGGGACCGACAGATCTGAACATTGCCCAGCAGCTCTACGGTCTGTTGACTGGCCGCGTGACCTCTTACTCCGGCACCGTCGCACTAAATCCATCAACAAGAAACTTTCAAACCGGCCACTATCAAGCCGACCAATATCATCAAACAGATCTCGGAATTTACTTCACCGATAGCTGGCGTTTGAAACCGAACTTAACTCTCAACTACGGTCTTCGCTGGCAATACGAAGGCGTGCCGGTCGACGATTTGAATCAGTACTACACATTGCAAGGCGGCTTAGCCGGACTATATGGCGTCTCTGGCGTTGGAAATCTATTTAATCCCGGAGTAATGACCGGCTCGATTCCCGAATACGTTCTCGACAATGGCAAGCCTTGGTACAACAACTGGTATCACGGCTGGGCGCCTAGCATTGGCTTTGCGTGGCAGCCGTCCTTTGACAACTCCATCGCTAAAGTATTGTTCGGTGGTGCCGGAAATACCGTCATCCGCGCCGGCTATTCCATTTCTTACGCGCAAGAGGGTCTATCCAATTGGGTCGCGCTCTCTAATCCAGGCTTCACCGGCTCGCAGTACACCTCTGCAACAGCGCCCGGCTCCGCTATCGGTGCGGGTCAATTCGCGGCCGGATCGTTGCAACTGCAAGGCCTGAGTATTCCGACACTCGCACAAACTCCCGGATCGTTCGGCAACCCATTCCAAGCCGATCCCACAGCGGGCCAATCGGTGAATGTCGCCGACCCAAGCTTGCACATGCCGCGCATTCAATCGTGGTCGGTCGGAATCCAGCGCTCACTCGGCGTCAACATGGCTCTCGAAGTTCGCTACGTCGGAAATCACGCTGTGGGCCTGTGGGAGGACGAGAATCTCAATGAAGTAAACATCTATGAAAACGGCTTCTTGAGCGAGTTCCAAAGCGCTCTCGGCAACCTGAATATCTGCGAAGCCAATGCCGCGGCCTGCGCAGCAGCACAAACAAGAGCGGGCGTAGCAGCCTCTGCCGCTTCACCTCAGAATTTCGCCGATTTTGGGCTACCGGGTCAGAAAACGCTTCCCATCTTTACCGCTTCGTTCACCGGTAGCCGGAACGCGACAGCCGGTGCGCCAACACAAGCGAACAGTAACTTTGGAAGCGGTGCATTCCTAACTCCACTTACCACCGGACAAGCCGGCTCAGTCGCGACAATCTTATCGGGCGCAGTTGCAAGCGCATATGGACCCGGCGGCGTCAATACGGGTGTCCAGACGACTTCGTCCGGCATAGCTTACTGGCAGAACTTAATGGCTGCGGGTTATCCGCGGAACTTCTGGGTTGTCAACCCGGATGCGACCGGCGGCGCTTACTATCTGCACAACGGCTTTCAGTCCACTTACAACGCGATGGTGATCGATTTCCGTCGTCGCCCCGCCAATGGACTTACTTTCGATGCTAACTATACCTTGTCGCACGGCCTAACTGACGATTGGCAGCGCAACGGTAATAACACCACGGAAGCCTTTGTCACTTTGCGCGATGCAGGCCTGATGAAGGGCCCTTCGCCCTACGACATCCGCGACGCCGTGAAGATCTACATGTCGTACGAGCTCCCGTTTGGCGCGGGACGCCGTTGGTCTTCCTCGCACGGGTTCGTAAATACGATACTAGGCGGCTGGCAATTCAACACGTTCAATCGTTGGCAAAGCGGCCGTCCGGCGCTCATTTTTGGTGGTCTCGGGGGCACTGTCAATCAATACGACGGCGGCATCAGCTTGACGGGACTTACGGCGGACCAGCTTCAGAGTCAGTTGGGTGTCTATAAAACAACATCGCCCTCGCCCGGCGCTGTATGGTACGTGCCCCAATCACTGCTCGGACCGTCCGGCACGGGAGTCAACACGGCCTCGCTAAATGCGTGCACGATCCCTGGACAGTTTTGCAGCCGGGTCTTCCTTTATGGCCCCTCTTTCTGGGATTGCGATTGGTCTCTGCAGAAAGTCACCAAGATCAAAGAGAAAATGACCCTCGACTTGCGCTTGGAAGCGCTCAATGTATTCAACACTGCCAATTTCCTCTGGGGAGACGCCTATAACGCGTCCGGTTATTCGGCGGGTTCCAGCTTCTTCAGTACCGTGTCGGCGAACTTGCAAAATCCGGCGTTCGGGCGAATTACCAGCGCCTATCAGGATCTGGACTCCACCGACAATGTCGGCGGCCGCATGGTGCAATTGGTTGTTCGCTTCACCTTCTGACCTGACTGTTCATCCTTGACATAAGGCAAGCTGAAAAGATAGTCGACGATACAACAAACCTGACCACGCTGCTTCAGCCTGCCCAGCGGGAAGGCCGCCGGTATCTCAACCCGATTCCGACAAAGGTCGCCGGGTTCTCCATTCTGTTCAAGGTCGCGCCGCGTTTCTTGCTGGGAGCTAAAGCACGCTCCCCGCGCCGGCCGCTCGGTCCGTTTCATACGGATGCCAAAGTCTACGCCACAAAGCCGCGTTCAGGGCTGCGAATCACCTGGATCGGACATGCCACGTCGCTGATTGAGATCGATGGAGTGCGCATTCTGATTGATCCGGTATGGGATGAGCGGGCAGCGCCGACTCGCTGGTCCGGCCCAAAACGTTTTTTCCCGGCGCCGCTACAGTTGAGTGAGCTTCCCGCCATCGACGCCGTCATTGTTTCGCACGATCACTACGATCATCTCGGCGCCAGCACCATACGCGCGCTGTCACGGTTAGCGGCGCTTGAAAGCGCACGATGGATTACGCCTTGCGGAGTCGGCGCCTTGCTAAAGCACTTCGGCGCACCGGCGGCACACTGCCTGGAGCTCAACTGGATGGACAGCACGCTAGTCGGCGCGGTACGGATAACGGCACTCCCGGCACGTCATTTTTCTGGCCGCGGCCTCTTCAATCGTTTCGAAACGCTGTGGGCCTCATTTGCATTGACCGGACCGCAACACCGTGTTTACTATGGAGCCGATTCCGGTGAGTGGCCCGGCTTCCGCGACATCGGCCTGCAGTTTGGGCCATTCGATCTCACTCTGTTGGAGATCGGCGCGTCAGATCCGTTATGGGCGGACATTCACATGGGACCGGATGGTGCTGTACGCAGCTTTCGTGCCCTGGGTGCCCATGGTCTGCTCATGCCAATTCATTGGGGATTATTCGATCTGGGTTTGCACCACTGGAAGCAGCCTATCGAGAAGATCTGGCCGGTAGAAGGCCTCAAGCTTTGGTCGCCAACACCCGGCCATCCTTCGGAAGTAATCGCAGGCCAGGAACTCCGCTCCGACTGGTGGCGTTCTTCAGTGTAAAACTTAACTTGGTTTGGCGTCCCCGTGAAAGATTCTGGGATTTGCCGGCCGCTGGGCTCTCAAAATCCGCAGCACGGAAAGGATTGTGTTCCAACTGCGTGTTGTCACCGGCGCGCCGAAGAGTTTATCCATCTGGCCAAGATAGCCGATCGTTCTCATATGGCGACGGTAAACTCCAAAGACCAGCCGATCCTTCACCGCGATAATTCGTACAAACCAATCCCCACTTTCGGGAATTGCGATCGGAAGGGAAATCCTGTTTCGAACAGTTTTGGACACGACGCTGATAAATCGAACCACATCGGGCGGTGATGGCTCAGGTCCAAACGGATTCTCCATTTCCAATCGGACGAGATCACCGCCGTCGCAGAATGCGAGCTCGGCTTCAAACGGCAGCTTCCGCCGCAGCTCAGCAAAAAACTTTGCGCGCTTCCCAGGTCTGCGAACAATGAGTGTGCCTGTAGCGCCAACACTCACCACATCATAGGTGCTCAGTTCTTTAGCCAGAAGGCTGGGACGAAACCTCCTATGCCCTCCTACATTGACGCCTCGTAAGAAAACGACCAGAGCCATAGAAGCGCCTGCGCACGCTCACTGCCAACTGAACCCTTTCGATCTTCTCGGACGTGTTGGCTGCGACTAACACTATACGATGGAAACCAGCGCTGGTGCCTGCACCGCGCGTCACGAACCTTGCGGGTCACGCCCATGAAGCTGGCTTCTGGACTGTATCGCCACGCACATGTTGTAGCACCGTATTCGTCGAGGCCGGTCAGTCCAGCTACTAGGCAACCGGCACGAGTTGTTGATCTATCACCGAGGGAAACAGGCCGCCGGAGGGAACGTCGTGAACGATGGAAAAGTGCACTCTCGATTGGGGCGCTCCGCCACAACGGCTGTTTGTTTGCGGTCCAGTATATTCCCTGGAAGACGATTGATTTATAGCCTTCTCCAATTCGCCCGGCTGGAATGTCAGACTATCGTGGAGAACCTCACCATTGCAGTTAGGGGGCCCGATGTGAATGCCAAGCACATCGAATAAATCGCCTAACTTGCTGATCGCCTCATCGACTCCCTTGGCGATCTGCTCACCGACTTGGAATCCTTCACCGGTCGCGCCGAAGAAAGTGCCGATGATGGCTCCGGCAACTGGCCCTACAACCTGCACAATCTTGTCTGTCACTTTAACCGCTTGAGCAAATTGTTCCTCAGCATCCGAAGATCCAAGATTCATAAGCACGTAGGTGATGCTGACGACGTCGGAATCGTTGGCGGTGAACGGGTCGGTCGCGAAAGGGCCTCCAATGACATTTCCGGTCTTTATGTCGCCTTCAATGTGATGCAGCTTTGCGGGCAATGTCTGGGTATTTTTCGTAATTGGATCTCCTACCGTCACCATAATTGATAGCCAGTCGCTGTCGCCGTGATCATTGTCGGTTTTTTGCCTGAGAATGTCGACACTGTCAACCCGGAAGACATAGTGTGAGGGCTTCTTCACTGGAAAGTTCGGGACCACGCCCAGCCCTGTGAGCACGATATCCATGGTGCTGAGCGCCTGGAGTTTGCTGCCCAACCCGGTTTGCGCTGCGACCTCAACGATCAAGGTATTGCGTTGATCGTCGTCACTCATGGTTTTGAGTTGGTCATCGGTGCGAATTGCGCCTTTGCTGAGGAAAACGACTGCCGCTCCTGCTCCCGCAAGCATGGCATCGTTCATTGCTTGAAAGTGGCCGATTGATTGATTGGTACGGTGGGCCAACTCGACGATGAGAGTGTTTCTCTGATCGTCGTCTGACATTTGATTTAGTTCGTGCTGAGTGCGGAACGGTCCCGCAGCTAAAACACCACGAATGAAGGTGCCGACTTTGAGTTGTCCAGGACGTGGCTTTCCTAAGCCCATTAGCACCAACTCCATGTTGCTGAGAGCCTGCAGCTCCTTGCCCAAGCCGGTTTGCGCTCCGATTTCAACAATCAGGGTATTGCGTTGATCGTCGTCACTCATCCGTTTCAGTTCTTCGTCGGTCCGAATTTGGGTTGTGCGGAGAAAAACAAGAACGGCTCCTGTCCCCGCAAGGGCTGCATTGTCCATCGCCTGAAAATGGGGAACCGATTGGTTCGTTCGGCCTGCTAGCTCGACGATAAGAGTGTTCCGCTGATCCTCGTCAGACATCCCATTTAGCTCGCGTTGATTGCGGAAGCGGCCCGCCAACAAGACGCCACGAATTAGCGACATGCCAATTCCCCCGCTAAATCGGTTGAGTATGTCATTTGTTCTCCTATGATGTTTTGTCTACTGCCACCTGATTTGCTTTTGGCAAAACCTGTGGGTTGAGTCTCGTTTCCGGCGGAGCCGCCCGTCGCTCACTAGAGATTGGCGACGGGAGCGAAGCCGGAACGAGACGAACTCGTTTT
>DASREJ010000217.1:0-13947 GCA_035652115.1 Bryobacteraceae bacterium | reverse complement strand
TGAGGCCGTGCCGGCGCGCATTGCGCGCGACTTGTTCGCGACCGCGGTCGCTGAGAGGACCGGTGCTTTTCTGCGCATTCCGGCGGTTCGCCTGAATTTTTTTGAGACTTGCCATCTGAGTGTAAATTCCTCCGTGTGGGTAGTTGGCCGCTTGCTCACGCGCGCGGTTCTGTATGATGTTTCATTTCGATTTTGAGGAGTGGCTTGGGAACGAAGCGAATGTATGTCCGGGCAAGGCGTTGAAAGAGGAGCGGAAAAAAAATTTGTAAACGTGAACGGGCCTGGAGGATGTCCGGAATTTGGTAGAAGGCGCAAGCGCTGAAGGGTTTCGGCATTTGTCGAGACAATTTATCGGTCTGTATTTGTTCGGCCTATGATGAAGGCTGATGCATCGCATGTTCAAGCTCACGGCGAGCGTGGCGCTGGCGTTGCCGTTCCTGCTTGCGGCGGACGTTTATCAGACCGAGACCAAAAAGCTGGCGGACCTGATGAGTTGGAAGCCTGGCGAGGTAATCGCCGAAATCGGAGCAGGCGAAGGTCAGATGTCCTTTTCCGCGGCTGCGCTGGTGGGAAGCAGCGGACATGTCTACGCCACTGAACTCGATGATAAGAAGATTGAGCAGTTAAAAAAGAAAGTTCAGGCGGACAATCTTCAAAATGTGACTGTCGTCAAAGGCGATCCCCTCGGGACGAACCTTCCCGATCGGTGTTGCGGGGCGATTTTTATGCGCCGGGTCTATCATCATTTCACCGATCCGGCACGAACCGATGCAGCGCTTTTTCGCGATCTCAAGCCGGGCGGGATGATTGCCATCATCGATTTTCCGCCGCGCGCGGGTCTGCCTCCTGTGGAAGGCGCGCCGAAGAATCACGGGGGACATGGCGTGCCGAAAGATGTGCTCGCCCAAGAATTGAAGGCTGCCGGCTTTGAGATCGTCAGCCAATCGAATGATTGGCCCGATCAGGATTATTGCGTTATCGCGCGCAAGCCTGCGCAAGCCGTTCAGTAATCCACGATGACACCGCAGCACTCGCTTGTCCGCCGGCTGGGACTTGCGAGCGCGACGGCGCTAGTGATTTCGAACATGATCGGCACGGGCGTCTTCACGACGACTGGCTTCCTCGCGGGAGATCTCGGCGTACCTTGGTTAGTTCTTCTTAGCTGGGTAGTGGGCGCCGTCTGCGCGCTGCTGGGAGCCATCTGCTATTCGGAACTTGCCGTCAATTTTCCGACGTCAGGCGGCGAATACGTTTATCTGGGCAAGGCGTATGGCGCGACGTGGGGGTTCATCAGTGGATGGGTGTCGCTGGTGGCAGGCTTTTCGGCGCCGATCGCCGCTGCCGCTCTCGCTTTCGCAAGTTATGTCACGTTCTTCTTCCCGGCGTCGTGGCACAGCAATAGACTCACATCAACAGGCTTCCGCGTGGGTCCGGAGCACATGATTGCGCTTGCGGTCGTGACTCTTTTTTCTGTATGGAATTTCTTCGGTATCCGCCGAATCGCTACGGTGCAAAACACACTAACTGGAGTGAAACTTGCGCTCATTGGCGTGTTCGTTGTCAGCGCTCTGTTTTTTGGTCAAGGCGATTGGCAGAACTTCTCACGCGCGACCGGGCGCTGGACGGGCACCGCCCTCTGGCAACAATTTGCCATTAGCTTGTTCTGGGTCTACGTTGCCTATAGCGGGTGGAATGCGGCCGTGTACGTGGCCGAAGAGGTGGATCGGCCGGAGAAGACGCTGAGCCGCGCTTTGGCTATCGGCGCAAGTGTGGTCGCGACGGCTTACATCCTTCTGAACGTAATTTTTTTGTATGCCGCGCCGCTAGAATCCATGAAAGGCGTCATCGCGGTGGGCGCGCTTTCCGCATCGCGCCTTTTTGGTTCTCCGGTAGCGAGAACCTTCAGCGCGCTGATGGCGTTTGGTTTGTTATCGACTATTAATGCCATGACCATTGCGGGTCCGCGTGTTTACTATGCGATGGCGCGCAATGGCCAATTCCTGCCAGCGGCGGCGAAGGTTCATCCCCGCTGGCACACTCCGGTGAATTCCATTGTTGCCCAAGCAGTCTGCACGATGTTGCTGGTGCTCATACCGTTTCCCGCGCTGGTCGTGTATATCGGCTTCTCGCTCAATTTCTTTGCGGCTCTCTCTGTGGCTTCGCTATTTGTTTTTCGACGGCGGCCTGAATGGCGGCGCTTGCGGAGTGTCAGCTTTGCTTTTCCACTGATCCCGTGCCTATTTCTTGCGGTGAGCATATGGATGACGATAGAGGGCTTTCTACAGAAACCGCTCATTTCGCTGCTTACCGTTTTGACGATGGTTAGCGGCGGGCTTCTGTATAGGATGCGATGGAATCGGCCTGCAGGACCGAGCGGCATCCGCGAAGGCGCTATTGGGGTGCAAGTTTCAAAGAACGCTCCCTATTAGCCGGCTATCGCTTCCGCCTCGGTTCAACATCGAGCGGGCGATTCATTCGTATCGGAGAGCCTTTATCGGTTCGATCCGCATAGCGCGAAGCGCGGGCAAAAACGAGGCTGCGAGCGTGGCGGCGAGTAAAATCGCGGCGCTTACCAGGAACGAAGAGATATCCAGATGCGACACCCCAAAGAGAAGTCCTTCCATGGAGCGAGTAAAGAGCAGTGCGCCGATGACGCCGACGACCACACCGATGATGGCAATGCTGAGCCCTTGCTGGATTACTTGAAGTAACAATTGGCGTGGTTCCGCACCGAGCGCCATTTTGATGCCGAACTCGGAGGTGCGTTGTTCCACTGAGTAGGCGATTAAACCATAAATTCCGACCGTCGCGAGCCCAAGGGCAAGAACCGAAAACATGGTCAGAATCATGGTCATGAAACGCGGCCTTGAGCTGGCGGCGGCCATGACGTCGTCTATGGTGCGCACTTTCGCGAGCGGAAGACTGGGATCGATGGAAGCGACCGCCCGGCGCACTTCAGTGGTGAGAGAAAGCGGGTCTCTGGCCGTTTTCAGAGCGACGTACGGCGAGGTTAAACCGAAGCCACGTGCGACGCGATACGGCAGAAACAACTCCGTACCGGCGGGCTTGTTTAATCCGGCATTCTTGACGTCCGCCACAACACCGACGACCGTGAACCAAGGCATATTCGGTCCACCGGGGCGGACACGTCTGCCAATAGGAGATTGACGGGGCCAGAAGGTGCGGGCCATGCTGGCGTTCACAACGACTCCCGGGGTAGCGGTGTTGCCGTCTCGCGGCTCAAGGAATCGGCCTTCGATCAGGCGCACTCCCAACGTTTCGAAAAAATGCTCTCCCACAATTTGCCAGAACGCAACATTTTGAATAGGACCATTTGGCACTGGGACGAAACCTTCGATCTGCGTGTCATTGTCGTTTTCGTTGCGAAGCGGGGGTAAGCCCGACATCATTGTGGCCGACTGCACTCCGGGAAGCTGGTTCAATCGCTCCTGAAGCAGCGTCCAGAAGTTGCGAAGGCTATTTGCGTCCTTGTAAGTTGCGTCAGGCAAGGCCACGTTAAAGCTGAGGATGTGCTGCGGATTGAAGCCGGGATTGACCTGCTGCAGATTCCAGAAAGCGCGAACCATCAATCCCGCGGCAGCAATCAAAACGAACGCCATCGCCATTTGACCGGTAACGAGCACTCGGCGAAAGCGGTTCGACGCAACGGTTCCGGAAGCGCGGCCACTCGATGCCTTTAACGTTTCGTACACGCGAATGGCAGAGACATGGATGAACGGAGCAAGACCGAAAAGAACGCCGGTCGCCAACGATACGAGCAGCGCGAACAACAGAACGGCCCAATCGATTCGAATCTCTTCAGCACGCGGGATGCTTCCCGAATTTGCAGTACGCACCAGCAGCAAACTGCCAAATGCAAGTGCGATACCGAGCACGGCGCCCATCAGAGAGAGCAGCGCGCCTTCCGTGATGAACTGCTTGAGCAGATCAGTCGTGGATGCGCCGATAGCGCGACGCACTGCGATTTCGCGTTGCCGCGCTTCACTACGCGCGAGGAGCAGATTCGCCACGTTGACACAAGCGATGAGCAACACGAAGACGACGGCGCCGAGCAATATGAGCATGGCCTTTCGCACACCGCCGACTACTTCGTCATAGAACAGATACATGGAGACGGGATGATCATGCGTAGAGAACGTGTGAAAATTCTGAGATGCGGCCCCACCCCAGCGTGCCACCAGCCGCGACATCTCATCCCGCGCTTGGGTCAGAGTGACGCCCGGCCGAAGCCGGGCGATGACGTTGAAGTTGTGACCTCCGCGGGCGGTGCTCTTCGGGTCAAGTTGAAGGGCCGTCCATGCTTCCGTTTGTTCCACCTCGCCGGGCGGAAAGACAAAGTCGCGCGGCATAATTGCGATTGCCGTGGCTTTTGCGCCGTTCAGATAAGTTTCTTTGCCGATGATGTTCGGATCACCCGCAAAAGCGCGCTTCCAAAGTCCATAGGAAAGAATCAAGACGGGACGCGCACCCGGAACGTCGTCTTCGCGTGTAATCAGATGACCGGCAAGCGGCGCCACGTGGAGCAATTTCAGAAGATCGGCGCTGGCGAAGGTTGTAGTGGCGCGCACAGGTTGACTTATGCCCGCGAGATTTGCTCCGGTGGTCACCCATGCTCCCAGCGCATCAAACGATTTGGCTTGTTTGAGATCAAACACCTCCGGTTCGGAAACCCAGAATTTGTGTAGGCCGCCGCCGGGGAACGTTGGGAATTCGGTATAGATGCGTACCAGCCGACTGGAATCGGGATATGGCAGAGGCGCCAGGACCACTGCGTTCACTATGCTGAAGATGGCCGAAGTTGCTCCGATTCCCAGAGTCAGACAGATCAATGCGGCAATCGTGAAACCCGGGGTTCGCCGAAGAGTACGGACGGTGTAGCGCAAAGTTTGCAGCACGACCGAATTGTAGAGCAAACTGCGGCTATTTACTAATAACTAGTTAATCAATTGAACCAAGAGTGCGTTGTTATTGCCCTGCGGGCGCCGGAATGGCCGGCAGAGTGCGGGTTTCGTGGCCGTTGGACTGGAGCGTTATCTTTTCAGCCCGCTCATCATACGAACTTAGAAAGTCGGCATCGTTCCATGCGCCCGGCTCGATGTCTTCCCATGCAAGGAGTTTGTACTCTCCAGGCACAATTCCATGCAGAGTAAAACGCCCGTTCCTGTCCGTGTAGGCAGCCCGGAACAGAAAGAGCTGTTTTCGATCATTCATGGCTGGAGCCAACAGCACTGTCGCACCCGCTACGTGCTGATGATTTTCATTTTCAACGGCTCCATCAAGGCTTGCTCCGTTGGCGTTCAGCGTAATATCCATACGGGTCCAGGAGCCCACAAATCTGCTGAGGTCCATGACTCTGTCCGATGCGTCCTCGTCGCCGATACGAATGGATTCGACATAAGAATCGCCGGGTAACGCTGAGATCTCGATGTTGTAGATATCGGCGCTGACGAAAGTTGTAAAGGAGCCATCCGGATTCAGCCGCGCAGCCGGAGCACCCATGACGGCAGAAAAGGTGGGATGAAAGGTCAGGGTGACGGTGTGCAGATCGAGGTCTTTGTGTTCCGTGAATTGCATACGGCCCTTAACATTTATGCCGGAATTGGGCATGACGAATACATTGTTGACGTCTGAATCTTCGATCTCAACTGGTTGCCAGGCTCGATAGCTTTTTCCGAGGATGGTGAAATCGGCGGACACGATGTACTGACCCGGAAGAACGCCGCCGAACTCGAAGATGCCCCGATCGTCGGGAGTGACTTGCTGGCCGCCGACGTCGATGACGGTTCCCAAGAGCAGCGGTTCCAGACTGACATGCACTTGTTGAACTCCCCGTTCAACACCAGACACGCGGCCGCGAAGGTGAAATGTGCGCCGATGTACGAGATATATGTCGGCGCCGTTGAGGACATTGCCAGCCTCCACGCTGACGCTAGAAGCTTTGGATGCGTCAATGGCGTTTGGATAAAACGAGATGCCGTAGCGCTCCTCGGGTGGAGCGTCTTTAGGCAACCGGACTGTGCCGAGACGGTTGGGCTCAAAAGCAGCAATATAATAGCGGCCGGGGCGGATGCCGAACAAACGGTACTTGCCGAGGTCGTTTGTGAGCGCAACGTAATCAATTGCAAGCCGCTGTTGACCGTTGACGAAGCGGCGGGACAAGGCTGCGACAGTAGTTCCCACGCGCGGTTCATTGCCTTCGCCCAACACGTGGCCTGCTACAACGCCCGCCGGCACTAAACCGAAGTCAACGCCGCTCAGTTTTTGCCCGAATGCAAGTGCGATGCGAATACCTTCCCGATTGCGTGCGCGCTCCCCATATTGCTGAGTGACATAACCGTTGTGTTGCGCGACGAGGCGATATCTGCCGGGATCAAGGTCATCGACAGCAAAGTGACCGCTGGCATCCGTGGTTATCAGTTCAGGCGCATCACGCGCGCCATCTTTGTAGGCCAGGATATCGACTCCGCCCAGTACTGTGCCGGTTGCAGCGTCGGTGACACGCCCTTCGATGGCACTCTTTTCGGCCGGAGACTGTCCGGGTCTTTGCGCGAGAAGAGATAGCCCAAATAGGAAAAGCGGCAGGGCTATAGCAAGGTGTCTCATGGTGTGAGTTTGAATGTGTTCGCTTGCATTGGTGACGTTGTCGCGGGTATTTGCGTGGAAGGCATTTTAGGCGATCAAGTAATATGCTCCGTTATGCTACTCCAAGACAAAATTGCACTGATAACCGGTTCGGCGACCGGGATTGGCCGGGCTATCGCAGAACTATTTGCGAAAAACGGCGCGCGCTTGTTGCTGGTGGACCGTAACGGCGAAGAGAATCGGCGCACTGCCGCAAGCTTACGATCTTCAGGGACACGAGTTGTCGACATTACGCTCGATCTGACGGAGCGGTTACAGGTGGATGCGGCGATCGATACGGCTCACCGCGAGCTCGGGCCGATTGAGCTATTGGTGAACAATGCGGGCATCTATCCGCGGCAGTCGTTTCTTGACATGTCGGAGGAGCAGTGGGACGAAATGCAAGCAGTCAATTTGAAATCGATGTTCCATACTACACAGGCTGCGTTGCCAGATATGATCGCGAGCGGCAGCGGCAAGATCATAAACATATCGTCGGTCACGTTTCTTCTGGGAATGGCGAATCTCACCCACTATGTGGCGTCGAAAGGAGGCGTGATTGGTCTTACGCGGGCCCTTGCGAGGGAGGTGGGACCTCACAACATTCATGTCAATTGCATTACTCCGGGCGCCATCGCCGTAGAGGCCGAGAAAAAGTTCGTCTCCGAGGAGCAGATCAAGGCCTGGCTGGAGTTGCAGTCGCTGAAGCGCCGCATCCTGCCAAGCGATGTCGCGAATGTATGCTTGTTTCTCGCTTCAGAATTGAGCGAGGGCATGACGGGGCAAACTTTGAATGTCGATGGCGGTTGGGTGATGCACTGATTCGGCCGCAGAACAGGTAGTCAATCCTTATATGGATCAAATTCTTTCGCGGAAGCCATGGCGACACCGAGCGGAGTCAATGTATGTAGGACTCGAATGCTGTTGCGATGGGCTTCCAAGACATCGGAGAGCCGCTTGTAGCAGTGAGGGCTTTCATCGACTCCCGCTCCCCGGAGTTCAACGTTTGCATTTTTCACACTCCGCATCATCATTTCGGCGGTGACCTTAGGCTCGCGCTTGCATACGCCGGTCTTTCGATCGAATATGCCCGTCGCTTCTCTGCGGCCCATCAGGCGGCCCGCTCCGTGGATGGTTGAACGGAGCGAGTATTTTGCTTCCTCATTTTCAACACCTTCGAGAATGACCGCGGGCTCCGCCATAGTTCCACCCACAAAACCGCGTTGACCGGGAAATGCGGGAGTCGCTCCCTTGCGGACAACCCAGAGCTTTTGGCCATCGTGCTCTTCGAGCCAAGCGAAATTATGATGGTTGTGAACTTCATCGAGCACGCGGGCTCCCAGAATTTTGACCACTCGATGGCAGACCCAGTCGCGGCCGGCATAGGCATAACGGCCAGCCAGTTTCATGGCCGCGATATAGTCTTGCCCTTCCTGAGTGCGGGTATCAAGCGCGACGGGAGATGAATCCATATCGTCCTTGGCGCCAGCGCGATTCAGAAAGCGGGTAGCGATTTTGTGACCGAAACCGCGCGAACCGAAGTGTGCTCCGACCCAGATGCGATGGTGCTCGTCTTCGAAGATATCCACATAATGATTGCCGCCTCCAACAGTTCCGAGTTGCGCTCGAGCCAGGTCACGGAGAGAGGTCAATTTCCAGGCGGCAGTATTCGCGCCCTGGGTAATCTGCCATGCGTCGTCGTTGTTGTCGTCGAAGAGTTCATGATCGACGGGCTCTTTATTCTTACGGGCCAAACCGAAGCTCACGGTTGACCAAATGTCATTCATGATTCGGCCGATGTTGGTATGGATGTCGGTCGCATCGGCGTCGGTCAGAACCGCCTTGTTACCACAACCGATGTCATAGCCCACTCCAGACGGGCTGACCAGATTCTCGTGGGCGATTACGCCGCCGATGGGAACACCATAGCCTTTGTGATGATCCGCCATCATGGCCGCACGGCCGAATATGTAGTAGCAGGTCTTAATTTGACGCAGAGCAGATTCATCGACGGGACTGCCAAAGACGGGAATATTGTCAATGATCTGCATGGCATTTAGGTTGCGGGGTTTCGAAGTGAGCACCGGCTTCCGCAAAGCGCGGCCTCTGATGGGATTCTACTGGATATCAGAGTCGCGCCGAAGTTTGGCACGTTTCAGTATAGTGAAGGCGAATGCGAGACCAAACGCGCACAGCAGGAATGATGCCGGCTCGGGAACGGGAGTCGCGAGAAAGCCGTCCCAGGTTCGGAACGCGGTGAGCGCGGAAACGCCGAGTTGATCCGAGTCGTTGATCCCTCCAATAACAGGATCAACAAAGCCTGGCGGTTGTCCGACGGGAATGAATGCACCGTTGATGTTCACTTGTCCATCACCCGCGAAGTGGCCGAGATTGTTGATCGCCGTCAAACCGGGCACTTGCTCGAAGATCGTGTACGAGCCATTGGAATAGAGAAATCCGTATCCGATATTTGTCTGGTAACCGAACTGTCCCACAATTTCTCCGAGGTCGTTAATTGCAGACACGTTTGTAAAGACCGACCCCGGAACATCGATTGTGGTGAACGTGCCGTTTTGATAGAGAAACCCGTGGCTTGCGCCATTGGCGGTAGCGAAGGTTCCGACTATCTGGCCTCGGGTGTTGATACCGCTAGCAATCGTCCAGAGTGCATCCGGGACATCGATAGTGGTATACGTCCCAGCACTCCCACCGCTATATAAGAACCCGTGCGGCTGGAATTCGGGGACGTTAAACATGTATTCTCCGACTACCTGACCCGAATTGCTGATGCCGTAGGCTTGACTCTCGAAGGCACCGGGAGGCGTCAGAGTGGTAAGCGTGCCGTTTGCCCAAAGAGCGGCTACTACCGCACCGCCGTATTCCCATCCGACCATAGCGCCCGAGTTGTTAATGCCTTCGGCCATTCCCAGAGGGACAGAAGTAAAGGTGTAGGTAAGAGGATCGCCGAGGCAAACGGGGGTGAGACAAAGCAGGAGAAGCAGCGAAGCTTCCAATTTCATGCCAATACTCCGAGTGCAATTATGTCACCGTACGACGGAGCCCAAAGGCGGCTTTCAAAAGAAAATTTTCGCGGCGAGTTGCAGAATACGCGGGTCGCCCGCTGCGCTGCCTGGAGCAGGTGTCAAGAATGTATTGACCGGGACGAATAAGGCGCCCGTGAAGTTATACTGCGTCGTTCGGAGCGAAATGAAGTTTACCCGATTGGTGACGTTGAACGCTTCGCCAATAATCTGAAGCCGGAAACGTTCAGAGCCTAGGGGGAAGAAGCGCGAGAGGCGAACGTCATCGGTCATGAAGTTCGGCCCGCGAAGAACATTGCGGCCTTGATAAGGTGTGCGGTCATCGCGCAGATTGCCATCATTATTGAGATCGGAGACCTGACCAATCGTCGAGGTATAGGGGCGGCCGCTCTGCACGTTCGCCAGCGTCGAGATTTCCCATCCATTTACGATGGCGCGCAGGAATGGATTTGCGTTTGGCGATAGAAAGTTCGTCTGCAAGACGCCGGAGAAGACGAAGCGGTGGCGGATGTCGGCGTTTGCATTGCCGCGATCTAGATTCGGAAGCAGATTGTTCTGCACGATTTTTGTGTCGTCGGTCCCAAACACAACGGCTGTGGCGTCGGGGTCGTCATCGATGGCGTGAGACCAGGTGTAAGAAGTCTGGACCACGAAGTTATGCGAGAAGCGCTTGGCGAATTGAATGAATGCGCCGTTGTAACTTGAATCGGCGCCACTATCAGCCAGCCAGATGCGGCCGTAACCAGGATTGGGGCGACCTCGGTGGCGGTAAAATACAAAGCTCCCACCACCTTGAATGGGATCAGATACGGGGACGGCAGGCAACAGGTTGATGTCTCTGGTTCTGGGCAAATGCAGGCCATGTAAGCCGAGGTAGCCCAGGGTGACGGCGTAGTTATTGCCGAGTTGCCGCTCCAGATTGAAGTTCCATTGTTGCGTGCGAGGATTCGAGAAGTTATTAGAGAAGACGAATAGACTCGGGACGCGATTCGCGCCAGTTGGAATGCCGGGAAGCACGTTCGGGTAGGTGACCGGAATGGAAGGCGTATTGAACGTAAACGACTGCACCTGAATTCCATTCTGAGTAAAAGCGGTGCCGGTGAAGATTGACGGCGTGACAGCGTAGAAGATTCCATAGCCCGCGCGAATAACGGTCTTGCCATCCTCATTGGGTGAGTAGGCGACCGCGAAACGAGGTCCCCAATCGGCAGGATCGATATGGATGCGATTGGTCTTGATGTTCATAGCGGCAAGATTGGGGTCGGGGTTCAGAACGGGCGGCTGCGCGTAATTGAAGTAGTCGTAGCGAAGGCCGTAATTGACAGTCAGCTTGCGAGAGACGCGCCAGCTATCCTGCACGAAGCCCGCATATTCATTAACGTTCGGATAAACGGTAGCACCCGTGGTTCCAGGGCCTGCGAATGCCTGCGTGAAACTAGCGGGCTGATTGAGAGCGTAGGCGTCGTAACTGGTGAACGTGAACGAGCCGCCGAAGTTGCCGGGGAAAAAGTTCGCGATTTGCTGAAAGATGAAGTCGGCGCCGAAGCGTAGGGTGTGAGATCCCTTGACGATCGACATGATGGCAGTTGGCTGGAACGTGTCGATGTTCGCGGAGCGGGGGCTAAAGCTGTTGCGGCCGAACGAAATCACGGTTGTTCCGCTTTGCTGGATGATCGTCTCGGGCGTATTGGAGTTTGCGAGGCCGGGCTCATAATCGCGGGTGTAAAAGAAACGGCCTTCGAAGACTTTATTTGGGCCTATGGAAGCCGTGTAGATGGCACCTGCGTTATCCGTGCTTACGTTACTGTTGCCGGTGTGACCGACCGCGCTAGTCGCGCCCGCGTTTTCGTAATTGAGCCCTTTAAATCGATTGGCGTTGTAGCGGAAGGTAATGTGCTGATTGTTAGTTAGATTCCAATCGACTTTGCCCAGGTAGACATCGTTATTGAGGCTGTTGGCATAGGAGACGAAATACTGCTGCAGAGATGGCAGCACCGACTGGCCGAAAATATCGGTCGGCGCCGGAAGAACGCCCGGTGCAACGGTGTTTGGCGTCGTATTGCGCTGACCGTCGTAGTCGAAGAAAAAGAACGCCTTGTTGCGAATGATGGGGCCGCCGATACTGCCGCCGAATTGGTTGAAGTGATAGGCACGTTTTGGACGGCCCAGCGCATTGTTGTCCCAGCTATTGGCGTTCAAAGCTTTGTCACGGAAAAATTCGAAGGCGTCGCCATGGACGGCATTTGTGCCGGATTTTGTGATGGTGTTAATGACGCCGCCGCCGGCGCGACCTATTTCAGGGGCATATCCGTTGGTGTTCACCTGGAATTCCTGGACGGCGTCTTCACTGAAAGAGTACGGATTACGGCCCGTACCCGTGCGGCCTGTTGACTGCCCATAGAACGTGTTGTTTGCATCAGATCCGTCAATGAGAAGGCTGTTTGAGGTGCCTCGCTGGCCGCCGAAGGATAGATCGCCGGTGCGCGTTGGATCACGAACCACGCCCGGCGTAAGAAGGGTAAAGTCGAGAAAATTGCGACCGTTGATGGGAAGCTCCTGTATCTGACGGTTCGAAATCGCCGTGCTTGTTTCCGAACGGCTGGTCTCGACAAGTGGAGCTTCGGTCGAGACATCGATCTTTTGCGTAGCCGTGCCGACCTCCATCTGGATATTCAACGTAGATACCGCGCCGACAGCGAGCCGGATGTTATTGCGAACCGCGGTATTGAATCCCGGCTGCTCTACAGTCAATTCATAGGTGCCGACAGGCAGATCCGTAAGGCTATACAGCCCCGCGTCGGTGGTTACCGTTTGGCGAACGAAGCCAGTCTCCGAATCGCGTATCGCGACTTTTGCCCCAACAATGGAGGCGCCGCTAGGATCTGTGATCGTTCCATTCAGACTAGCCGTCGCAACGCTTGATTGTGCAGATAACAGACCGGAAGAGAACAAAACGAGCGATAGGATCCCCGTGAATCGACAAACCCAAGACATACCCTTGAGGATAAGCCAATAAGCGTAAAGCAGGGTGACTGATGCGATACAAGAGCGTTACCATCAAGCGACTATCTGTCCGCTATCCATTTCTTTTGTCATTGCCGGAGCGCGCGATTCGTTCGTTAAGCGCATTGTCGGGAGGACTGTTACGCGAGGTAGGCGTTGTTGTTATTCCGGCGAGACTCCGCCGCACGGCGCTTTATCGAACTGCCGTCGAAATCACCTTGCGCTTCCTCATTCAGGAACTCGGGCAGGTGAAAAATGTTTATCCTTCCGAAGGCCGGCTGGCGCAAGATTTTTTGCTTCGCCGTGGCGCCAGCCATGGGATCGAATTGCTTGGTTTGCTTACGCTGCATGTATCGCCGATCTGGATTCTTGCCGCTCTCGCCGATGCGGCAGGGGCTGGAGGCGCGCTCATCGGCAAGATCTCGCAAGCACTGAAGGACGAAGGCTTACTGGACGCGGAAACGCGCTTTGAAACGATCGATCAACTTTTGGACGGCCTGGAAAAAACGAGCGATCACCTCGCTAACACGTTGAATGCGCCTCCATTAGACGTCGCCGGGCTGCGCTGCGAGTGGGCGAAATTGAAATCGGAATTAGCTGTTTTGCCGCAACTGAGATTGCCAGATCCACGCGCTCTTCAGGACATGTGGCGAGATCTGGTGGAATCCGCCAAATCAGAAGGGCGTTCGGTCTTTGCCGTTTGTTCGGTAGTTGCGCTTTCGACGTTACGCCACGTTCCATCGAACATGCGGTGGCTTTCTCGCGCCTCCTACATTGCAGCCACGCACACGGGTTCAATTGTCGGAGAAAGACTACTGGACCATTACAGGTTGGCGCTCGTCGAGATTTCCAAGGCAGGCTTTGTGGCGTATTGGCGTCGACAATTTCGCCCGTACTTGCAAGCGGCCGCCGAGCAGTTTGCGCCGAAAAAACTGTCGACAACAGAGAAATGGATGTTACGGCGTTCGTGAATGTGATCTGATATGAGGAAGGGCGCTTGCTCCTGCCCTTCCCTTCCCGAAGAATGCCGCGCTTACTCTGGCTTGCGCTGTCAGCAATCGTATGCGGAAGCGTGGCTACGGCCTTGCGCAGCCAGACCGCCGTTGCAAGCAATTTCGACCAAGTTGTGGCACCGTTTGTGCAGCAGAACTGTGCAGGCTGCCACAACGACAAATTAAAGGTGGCCGGGCTGGTGTTGACGACGTATCACGACGCGCCGAGCCTGGTTCGAGACCGTGATATTTGGGAGAAAGTGATTCGC
>DASREJ010000216.1:0-11914 GCA_035652115.1 Bryobacteraceae bacterium | reverse complement strand
AGGCAGTCTCGCAACCGCGGCAGGCCAAGCAGAGGCCGAGATGCTTTCGATATGAATCCGTGATGGCGGCGCCGTTCGCGACTTGGTTCATCTGATAGATGCGCCCGCGAGGCGAATCCATCTCTACACCCAAATCTCGATACGTGGGACAAGCATTCAGGCACAACCCGCAATGAACACATTTATCGAGATCAGATTGCGCTGGACCACGCGGCGGGGAGCCGGTGGTCTCTAGTATGCTAGATGCGTCCATATAGACGCGATCGATTCAGCAATTGACCAGGGTCGAACATTCGCTTGACCTTTTCCATCATGCCAAACGCTTCCGCGCTCGCGTTGGCGGAAGAATAGAGCCAAAGTTCCTTACTAGATCGGATATCCTCGGGCGCGAATTCCACGGCAACACCCCACCCGCGCTCCTGCCCCGCCTTCCATAGCGGTGTCACGCTGTGCCAATTCGTGACGTAAACGTAACTAATGCCTGAGCCTGCCCGGCAGACGCAGGTGCTGGAAACCAGCTTCAACAACGTACGCATGTCATCCAGAGTCGTTGAAATCCGTAAGATGATCCCACTCGGTTGCCTTTTGATAAAGTCCGAAGAAAATTCCCGCAGCCGCAGCCAGAAATCCGCCTCTTCATGCCCGTGCAAATCCTCGCCTCCGCCAAGTTCCCTTGAATAGCGACTCAAAACAGTTCCGCTGCCACCCGCCCGTATCGCCAAGATATAGCCGCTCAGCCCAAACCGTTTTGCCGCGGGCGGAGTAAGGATGTCGAGTGCCACCGGTTGCAAAGGCCCGCGCACAATTGAATCGCGCTTCTGTATTGCCGATTCTGCCTCTTTGTAGCTGAAAACGAATGTACGTGTTTCTGGAGGCAAGGAATGGACGCGAAAGTTGGCACTCGTAATCACTGCTAATGTGCCAAAGCTTCCAATCATCAGCTTTCCCATATCTAACCCGGCCACATTCTTCACAACCATTCCGCCGGTTTTCACCAGTTTGCCTTCGAGACTCGCAAACGTCATGCCGATCACTAGGTCCCGCGCCGTACCATAGGCTCGCCGCATCGGGCCGCTACTATTGGTGGCAAGTAGCCCACCTATCGTTGCACTCGCCGCAAACGGCGGGTCTAGAGCGAGCATCTGTCCGTTTGCCGCAAGCATTGCCTGCAGTTCGGAGAAATGCATCCCAGCTTCAACGCTGACCGTTAAATCGTCGCGTTCATAGCGCAGTATTCGACGCAGGTTGGATGTTGTTACTAAAACTTGAGCATCTGTAACTGGGCCACCCATCAGCCGTTTTGAATTGTTGCCAATAGCCTGAATTGTTTGTCCGCGCAGGGCGGCGCTACTCAGCACTTCAGCCAATTCTTCCGCAGACGCAGGCGCGAATTGCTGCTGTACATCTTTCCGTTCTGTTGGAAAGCCGATCTCCCCTTGCATTTCTTAATGTCGCTATAAAACTCGTCTGTGTAAAACACCGAAATTAATTGCTACGAAGATAGGTAGTTTAACTGGTAGTTTCCCCTCAAATCTGCGGATATTCTTTTTGCAGACTCTTAACAGTTTTTTTCTTTTTGTTTTTCTCGGAGGTTTTTCACATGAGGTTACTCGGGCGCGATGCGCTTGTAATACCCTTTTTATCTCTGGTCGCGGCATCGTTGGCGTTTGGCCAATCCCGCGCCGACCTTTCCAAACTTGTAGTTGTTGGCGATTCGCTTTCCGGTGGCGTCCAGAATTTTTCTTTGCTCGATACGCAGCAGCCGCACGGTTATGCAAGTATCATCGCCGACAAAGCAAAAGTGTCATTGACGCTGCCATTGGTGCCGTCTCCCGGCGCGCCCAACGTGTTGCAACTCACTAGCCTCAATCCGCTGACGATCGCGCCCGTAGGAGGTAGTCTTCCGGCCATTCCGCGAGACAATCCGTGCGCGCAACCGACAAATCTTTCCGTGCCGGGCATAACCGTGGAACAGGCGCTGAGCCTGACGCCGACATCAACGCCAACTTCCGCTGTGGAGGGGTGGCTCAATATTGTTCTTGGTTTCCCAAACCCGTTCAGTGTAGCCTTTCCATCGCTCGGTTGTAATGTAACACCGGTACCGCCGCAGACGATGATACAGCAAGCCGTGGCACTCGAGCCCACAACAATCATTGAATACCTGGGTAACAATGATGCCCTTGTGCCCGCATTGACGGGAGCGCTGACTACACTCACGCCGCTCAACACATTTGCATCCAGCTACGACTCAGTTCTCGATCAACTTGCACAGACTCACGCCACAATCATCACGGCCACTATTCCCGATGTGACAAAAGTGCCTTATTTTACGCCAGTGTCGGCGATTGCCGCTCAAGCCAATTTGCCTACAGCCATTGTGGCAGCGAAGCTCGGCATCGGTCCCAACGATTTGTTGCGTTTATCGGCAACACCGTTAGCTGCCGCGATTTTGTCCGGTCACATGCACGGACCGCTGCCTGGAGCGTGTCCTTCTCCAATACCGGGTCTGGTTCCTGCGGGCCAACAGCTACCTTGTGTCCTCCGCTATGCGGACGCCTTATTTTTACAGTTGACCATTGACGCCTACAACGTCATTATTTTTGCCGAATCGATAGCTCATGGGGCAACAGTTGTTGACATTCACGGCCTTGTTAACCAAATTGCGCAGAATGGATATAAGGCCGACGGAAAACTTTTAACAACGGCGTTTCTAGGAGGCTTGTTTTCATTGGATGGTGTTCATCCCAGCGATACGGGTTATGCCATCATCGCCAACGAATTCATCACCGTGATGAATAACGCCCTGAATACCAAGATTCCTCAAGCAAGCGTGAATTCTATTGCGGCGCACGATCCTCTCGTGCCTCCTATCAAGGTGCCGGCGCCGTAATACGCCAGGTAAAATTTCCTTGTTTCAGCGATAGCTGACAGGCGGCGGCTGCACTTCTGAAAGTTTTTGAAAATCCGTATCCGGCAACACAAGCCCTGCTGCGGCGATGTTTTCTTCTAAATGAGAAATTGACGAAGTTCCAGGAATGGGCAACATTACCGGCGATCGCTTAAGCAGCCATGCCAATGCTACCTGCTGGGGCGTTCCCTTCAGTTTCTCGGCCGTTTGTTGCAAAAGTTCATGCGCCTTGCGGCCGCCGCTTAGTGGCGCCCAAGGCAGAAATGCGATTCCATTCGCTTCGCAGTAATCAAGCAGGTAATCCCATTCGCGATCGGCAAAGCTGTAGCGATTTTGTACGGAAACGATGGGCGTCATTTTGCGCGCCCGTTCAACATGTTCGAGAGTGACGTTGGAAAGGCCAATATGTCGCACCTTGCCTTCTTCCCTAAGCTTGGCTAACGTTTCCATCGAAGCATCGAACGACACGGCGGGATCGGGTATGTGCAATTGGTAAACGTCGATTCGTTCCAACCGCAACCGCCTCAGACTTCCCTCCAATGATTCCCGCAAATGCTTTGGACTCGCGTTGTGAATCCACTGCCCGGGCCCAACGCGCTTCCATCCGGCTTTAGTTGCCACCACCGTGCCTTCGGCGTACGGCGCTAACGCTTCGCCGATCAATTCTTCCGATACGTTCGGCCCATAAGAATCCGCGGTATCGATGAAATTAACTCCGAGTTCCACGGCGCGGCGCAAAGTTCGAATGCATCCGTGACGATCCTTCGGCGGACCCCAAATGCCCTCTCCCGTAATTCGCATCGCGCCATATCCCATGCGATGCACCGTCAGATCGTCACCCAGCGTTATTGTTCCAGCCGCGCTCGCGGTGATTTCGTTAATCGTCATCTCCTCCTTCTACCAAACCAAGCCTTGTCGGCTATAACAGAGAAGGGCCGGACCGGCATTCCAGCCGCCTGCTTTCTGAAAGGATACCGATGTTAACTGCTGAACTGCTCCTCCAGGATTTTGATTCAGAGATGTCAAATACCCGCCGCACTCTCGAACGAGTTCCCGACGACAAGCCCGACTACAAACCGCACGAGAAATCGATGCCAATGGGACGGCTGGCAATGCATTGCGCCACTCTGCCGCTTTTCGGAAGTTATCTGATTACTGATGAAGGCATGGATCTGGCCGCTCCTATTCGCCCCCAGTCCGATCTCACCTTCGGATCGCACGAAAGTTGCTTAAAGCAATTTGATGAGAACGTCGGTAAGTGCCGTGCAGCGCTGGCGGCCGCAAGCGACGAACAACTAGCCGCTCCCTGGCGCTTTAGCTTCGGCGAGCATCTGATTTCGAATGATCCACGTTCGCTGACGTTTCGCCGTATGTTTTTCAACCATCTCATTCATCACGTGGCCCAGCTCGGTGTTTATCTCCGATTGAACAATATACCGGTTCCGGCGCTCTATGGTCCCTCAGCCGATGAGCAGTGGTCGCCGAAATAGTCAGCGCATGCTGAGGGCCACTGTTTCAATGTGGTTTCCAGAGACCATCTAATTTGTGCTAACCTGTAGAAAGCAAAAAATCGAGATTAAGGTAAAGACGAGGAGTATCGTTTTCTAGCATGGCCCTGGCGGTAGAGCAAAAGTCACAGATGATTAGCAAGTACAGGATCCACAAGTCGGATTCTGGCTCGCCAGAGGTTCAGGTTGCCCTCCTGAGTCAGCGTATTCTGCAGTTGACAGAGCATTTCAAGACGCATCAAAAAGATCACCATTCACGGCGAGGTCTGCTCACGATGGTCGCGAGGCGTCGCAAGCTGCTCAACTACTTGAAAGACCGAAGTCCGGAGCGTTATAAAACCCTGATCCAAAGTCTTGGCATTCGCCGCTAGATTGTTATTCCAGGCGCGGTTGGGGTTCTCTACGAGCCTTGATCACTCGCGCCGCGACTTGCTACTTATTAGTGGCGATGTCCTTCACTTCAAAAGTCCTCACTTGATCCCGAATTTGGTCCGTGCGCCATTATTTTTTGGCGGCGAGTAGAAGAGTTTGTGATGCGGATCGCGCATCGGGAAGTTTAAATGTTGCATACAGTTGAAATCGACCTTCATGGGTCAAAGGTCTCCATAGAGACCGGCAAAATTGCCAAACAGGCCAACGGGTCTGTTGTTGTTCGTTCCGGAGATTCGGTGGTGTTGGTGTCCGCCTGCTCCGCGGAGAAGCCGAAGGCGGGAGCCAGCTTCTTCCCCCTCACGGTTGATTACCGCGAATATACATACGCCGCGGGTAAGTTCCCGGGCGGATTTATCAAGCGGGAAGGCCGTCCATCCGAAAAGGAGATTCTCACCAGCCGCCTTATTGATCGTCCAGTCCGGCCTCTATTTCCAGAAGGCTTCAGTTGCGAAACGCAGATCATCGCGATGGTACTTTCTGCCGACCCGGAGCACGATCCTGGCGTACTTGCGATCGTGGGTGCCGGCGCCGCGCTTGCTATCTCCGATATCCCGTTCCACCACGTCCTCGGTGGCGTTCGTGTCGGATTGAGCAAGGGTGTCTATTCGGCCAACCCGAGTTATGACGAGACCAAAGATGCGAAGTTGAGCATCGTCGTTGCCGGCACAGAGCACGGCATTGTCATGGTGGAAGCGGGAGCGAACCAAGCTACTGAAGCCGAGGTGGTTGAGGCAATCGAATTTGGGCACGATTGCTGTAAGAAAATCGCTGCCGGTATCCGTCAGTTGATGCAGTTGGCTGGTAAGCCAAAACGCGAGTACAATCCGCCTGCCGTCAACCAGAGCATACTTAGCAAGATCTCCGATGCTGTGCGCGTCGAACTCAGCGATGCTCTGAACACCCAAAAATATCCCAAGCTAGAAAGTTATCATCGCGTCGACCAAGCCAAGGAGAAGGCAATTGCGCTCTTTACCGACGAAGCTGAACAAGCCGAAGCGGGCAAGGTGTTCGACACGCTGAAGGAGCGGATTTTCCGCGACGAAATGCTAAAGGATCGGCATCGTCCGGATGGCCGTGCTTTCGATCAGATTCGTCCGATCACTTGTGATGTGGCGGTTTTGCCGCGAACTCACGGTTCGGCAATTTTCACCCGTGGTGAGACGCAAGCCCTCGTAACCACGACGCTTGGCACAAAAGACGACGAGCAGCGCATTGAACTTTTTGATCTGACGGAGACCTCAAAGCGTTTCATGCTCCACTACAACTTTCCGCCGTTTAGCGTTGGAGAGGTCGGATTTATGCGCGGACCGGGACGTCGGGAAATTGGCCACGGGGCATTAGCGGAGCGGGCTCTTTCTCCAGTTATCCCTGACGAAAAGAGCTTCCCCTACACGTTGCGCGTGGTGAGCGACATTCTGGAATCGAATGGTTCTAGCTCGATGGCGAGTGTTTGCGGCGGCACGTTGTCTCTGATGGATGCCGGTGTGCCAATTTCTGCCCCAGTGGCAGGCATTGCGATGGGCTTGGTGTTGGAAGGCGATCAATACGCGGTCTTGACCGATATCGCGGGTGCGGAAGATCACTACGGTGACATGGACTTCAAAGTGGCAGGCACCAAAGACGGTATCACTGCGCTTCAGATGGACATCAAGGTGCCCAATGTGACAACGCAGATCATGAAGGAGGCCTTGGAGCAAGCGCGCAAAGGACGCCTTGAGATTCTCGAGAAGATGAATGCCGCGATCTCCACGCCGCGTACCCAACTGTCGCAATATGCGCCTCGCATTTACACGACGAAGATACCGACAGATAAGATCCGCGAACTCATCGGCCCAGGCGGCAAGGTGATTAAGGGCATCATTGACCAGACAGGAGTCAAGATCGACGTATCTGACGACGGAACGGTCAACATTTTCGCATCAGACGGCAACTCAGCCAATCGCGCTTTGCAGATGGTAAGCGACATCGCTGCCGTTGCGGAAGTAGGTAAAACCTATCTGGGCAAGGTCGTTCGGATCGCCGATTTCGGCGCGTTTGTCGAGATCTTTCCAGGCACTGACGGACTTTTGCACATCAGCGAAATCTCGGAAAGTCGTATTAAGAACGTCCGGGATGAGCTCAAGGAAGGCGATCAGATTTTAGTCAAAGTTCTTGCTCTCGAGGGCAACAAGATAAAACTGAGCCGCAAAGCGATCCTGAAAGAACAGCGCGAGAAATTGAAGGCAGGGGCAGAGAAGGGCGAGTAGCGGCTTAGTCGGGGAGCCATCGCTGTAAGCTCAATTGATGATTGTTTCCCCGCACCTACACGGTTGCAGCAATGGCCCTGCGCCGTTCAGGACACGCGCCAGCATTTTTGTCCGCCTGATTGTATGGGTTTCGAAACAGACGTGGCAGAGATATACTCAGGTTGCTCTCAGTTAGCTCGGGGGCCTCTAGCGTGTCTCATTTTTAACCCGATAAAAATCACAACGAGAAAACCCAAACCGCTTACAATTAATCCTTTGGCCACAGCGGTAGATCGATACAAGAACTGAATAGTATGCTGGCCCTGCGGAACAAAGACGCCGCGGAACAAGCCGTCTACCTCCATGACGCGCATAGGTTTTCCATCGACTTTTGCAAGCCAGCCCTTGTAGTTTGAATCGTTCAAAACAAAGATGCCGGCCTGTTTCGCAGTTACTTCAGCGGTAAGTGCTTGAGACGTATAGTGCGTGATCGAGGCCGGTGTTTCCATCGGTACTTCGGTTGATCGTAGTTTTTCGGCACAGCCGAGTTCGTCTTTCTTCAACCCCGACGCATTTAACACGATAGTTTTGAAGACGTTCAGGTTCGGTTCTTTCAAAAGTGAATAGGTATCCGTGTATCCGTTGGCGAGAGCAACGGAATAAAACGTCGCCGCGCGCGGAAGCACATCTTTGTATTCATAAATATTTACTTCCTTTGCGTAGACTTTTTTAAGAGGAGGTGAAATCGAGCCACTGTGGACCAGATCGAAATCGGACCAGAACGCCCAATCCATGCAGTTGTCATTTTTGGGTCCGGGTGTGGTGGTGAGAAGGATCGTGATCGTCTGGCCCACATATCTCCCAAGATCTGCTTCACCGCGCATAAGCTTCCGTTCCGCGGTGTTGTGCTTGGGGTCGATGTAATTCGAAAAAACTTTCGATATAGCTCCGTTCTGATCTTTTATTTCGAGAATGAATTCAACACCGTCGCCGCACGCGTTTCTCCAAGCTGCCGGGTTCAATCCGTAAGCAAAGGCAAGCTTTTCCGACGTATTGTGCACATCCACTTCATAAGGCAACCGGCTGTAGGGCGGATGTTCACCTAATATCCTGTGCTGTTCGCCATCAATTATGACTGAGTTTAATCCTACGAACTTCTCTCCGATAGGATCTAAATGCCCTCGAACTGATTCAAAGATTTTGTCCACGATAGTTGGCAAAAGCTCACGTTCGGAGATCAAATATTTCACGGACGATAGTTGTAGCAGGCGGCGCTGCAAAGGATCGTTGAAGTCAAACCCTTCAATTCCAGTAAACCTGTCGAAAGGCCGATGTTGCGGAAGAAATGTTTGGATGAAACCAAAGTACTGCGGAAGATACATGGCGTCCAGGTCTCTGATATCGAACAACTGAAAGGACGACGCCCAATTCGGATACAGCGAATTATCAGGAGAAAAAACACGATATGTGAAATTTGCGTACCGCTTCAGATATTCGATATAGGGTGCGCCTGCAAACGGGTTGGCAGAGTCGCGCACCACGGGATTAAAAAGGTAATAAATGGGAACAACAAAACTTAAACATAGCTCGGCGGTCAACAGCACTGCCACAACATAAGGAAAGTAGCCGTACATTTTTTCCGTGCGGGCATGCGAGCGAAATGCTGTCGCCGCTAACAAGAGGAATATTGCGATCACGCTACATCCCAGCGACCACGTTGGGATGCTCGGATCAATGTGTTCGTCCATAATTTCGTTTAGCAGAGAGGTTTTGGACAGGAATACCGCGATCGACAACATCAAAAACGAGGTGATACATAAAAACACAAGTCGCCGCGGCAAAATCTGTTGTCGAACTAGTCGTTCGATTCCGATGCCGCACAGGATCGCGAAAGAAATCGACAGCAATGGCTCGTCGTATTTCTGAAATACGATTAGATTGAATACCGGCAGCGCTCCCACCCAGGCGAATACCCCCGATCCGAAACGCTTCAAAACCACGAATACGACTGCAAGGAGACAAAAAATAGTAATTGCATCGATAGACTCAAAGGCTCTTTTGCCGCGTCGCACAACACACGTCCCAGCAAGTAGCGACAGAAAAAATCCGATCATCCCAATGTAATTCCGGAGCCCAGACTGGTCTGATCCAAGAACCCGATCGAAAATGGGGCCGAACAAGAGAGGACAAAAGTACGTAACCATAGAGAGGGGCCTTGCATCATAGCTCGTGCCAATGTGTGTTCCCGCATGTACATCGAAGGAATGTCGTAGGTACTCCAAGAACGGAATGAGCTGTACTGCGCTAAGTGCGGTTCCAATAGAAAAGCCGGCTGTTACGGCGAGTACTCGGGTAAAGAACTGCGGTCGTAATGTCCCATCCGTACACAGCCGCATCAGGAGATAAATAGCAATAAAGGAAAACTGCAGCGCGGTACTTTCCGGCATTCCTCCCAAAATGCTCGCTCCGGCGGCGAGAGCGAAGGTAAGTAACTTACCAGGACTGGGCTTTCGTATCAAACGTTCGCCCGACCAAAGTGCAACGGGAAGCATCATCTCCACGCTAATGTGAGGCATCGTGACGTAAAGTACGAAATACCCCCCTAACATCGCCGCAACTGCGCCGGAGAGTGAAGATAGGAACGATAGGAAAAGCCGCAGGTAAAAGTAAGTAAATAACCCCGTAACAAATAATCGTGTTAGGACGAACCAATCATAAGTTTTTGGAGACGGATGGAGTATTAGTAGGATCGAAAGAGGTGAGAAAGGCTGCGATTGCATGTTCGCTGCGAGCGGCGTTCCATAGGCTTGATAAGGATTCCAGTACGGAAGAACTCTTTCGTCCAAAAGCTGATGATGCAGTAATTTATAAAGAGGTTCGCTAAACCATCCGCTGGCACCCGGATCCAGACGTTCCGCGTAATTGAGGCGAGTTGGGGAAGCAGAGTGCAACCAAGCGCCGTTGCTCACAACGCTTGGCACCGATACGGCACTGTCTAACATTGTTCCGTGGCCCCATATATACGGAAAGAATAGAGCTTGAAGGAGCAGTAGGAGGATCAGGGCAGCACGAATACTTTCACGCCTACTTGTTTGAACTAGTAAAAAAAGGATTTTTGCGAAAAGCTCGCGCATGAGTTATTGGACGGGGTCGTTAGGGCCTTGAGAGAATACAAAAATAAATGTCCAAAATAGCACAACAGCGAAAGCAACTGATGCGCCAAAATAGAATACGGCATTTATTCTTATTGGGCATGAGATTTGACAGATTGATGAGCTTGCATTCGATTGAATTATGGCAACTTTCTGAGCACTCGCGGGAAGTTCCGCCAACGTACAGCCGCATTTGAGGCACGACTTTGGGGGAGATCTTTCATCGAATTCGACCGCCTCACGCTTTGGCCTGGACGGGTGAGCGATTAGTAACCGATATCGGGGGTGCGATCGAGGCTGAGCACTTTCATCGATATTTCCTAGCCCGCGAATTATGTCGCGGAAAGTGTGTGCTCGATGTAGCTTCGGGCGAAGGCTACGGTACTGCATTGTTAGCGCAGACGGCGAACTATGTAGTGGGCATCGAAGTGGATCGTGGCAGCGTGGAACACGCCGCCAATACATATCGTCACGACAATTTATTGTTTGTCCAAGGTGAAGCTACTAAGCTACCGATCGATACCGCATCCGTCGACGTGGTGGTGTCTTTCGAAACGCTTGAACACTTCTTCGATCACGAGGCATTCCTTGTTGAAGTGCGCCGCATCTTGGCCCCCAACGGGCTCCTAATAATTAGTACGCCGGACGTGGATACGTATTCCTCGGTCTGCCGCCCCCCCAATCAATTTCATGTACGCGAGTTAAACCGGCAGGAGTTCTTAACCGAGCTTCAAGGCACGTTTAGCAACGTTAATTTGTTTCATCAACGAGCTATTGTGGGGTCTGCCGTGTTAGCCGAATCGCAGTCGAGCGGCTTTCCATATAAGGCCGTAAACTTTGAACAGCGTGACGAAGTTACCTTTCAAAGTGACTCGCGTCTTCCGCGAGCGCCGTATTTGATCGCACTAGCCTCGATGAGTGCCGTCCCAGAATTTGCAGCATCGGTTTTCGTTCAAGGGGACAATCCTGGATGCGATCCTTCTTCGGCGACAAAAGCGGAAATAGAGCGTTTAAGAGCAATTGAAAGGGAGTCATCCATCCTAAGAACCCGGACTGAGGCCCTCGAAGCGAGTCTCCGTAGTGCCGAGTCCGCGACAGTCAGCTTGCTAAACGAGTCGCAAACGCGAGAGGCCAATCTCAAACAGCAACTCGAAAATCTCCGTGAGCGGGAGACAAGCCTCCATGAGCAATTAGAGGCTTCTGCACTCTTGCTGCGCCAACAATCAATCGCCGGTCAACGCTTTCGGCAAGAAGTAGTTTCATGCAAAGAAACCCAGGTTGCAACAGCCACGGAATTAGACGCCACGAAAGCGGAGTTGAACCAGGCGAAGAGGAGCCTGGATGAAGCGAAGAGGAGCCTGGATGAAGCGAAGAAGAGAATCCTTGAGCTGGAGATTGGCTACAAAGAAATTTGCGGGTTGGTTTTCCCCATTTGGATGCGCAAACTCTTACCGGCTCCTCTAAAGAACCTTTTTCGAAATTTAAAAAGGACCTTACGTCAAAGATGATGCGGAGTGAGCGTGTAAATTGACGATGTGCAATTTTATGTTCCCGTCAATCGCCGGCAACTTGACATTGGATCGCGAGCTAATTCTCAATAGCAAGCTGTTCGATGAATCAGCGTATGTATGCCAGGCCGGCATCGAAGCACGGCCAGATCCTATTGGCCACTATCTTCGAAGCGGTTGG
>DASREJ010000215.1:0-4839 GCA_035652115.1 Bryobacteraceae bacterium | reverse complement strand
AGAAGATCGAGCCGCCGGCGATTTAGTTTGCACCGGTTGGGCGCTAACCTGACGTGCTCAGTGACGTATAAGTAGGCAATGGAACTCCTCCTACAAGACATCCGCTTCGGTTTGCGAATGTTTCGGAAGAGCCTGGGATTTACAACCATCGCGATACTCACGCTGGCAGTGGGCATTGGAGCGAACACTGCGATATTTAGCATTACGGATGCTGCGCTGCTGCGACCGCTTCCATACCCCGAGCCGAATCGAATTATTCGGATATGGCAAAGCGAGCCCAGGATGGGGGAAGGGCATCTCGGTGCGGCGCCCCCGGAATTTATTGCGTATCGGGATCGCACACGCGCGTTCTCGAGTATCGCCGGTTTTGAACGCCTGAGTTTCGATCTAACGAGTGGCCCTGAACCGAAGCATATTCCGGCTTGTCAGGCAACCAGCAGCCTGTTTGAAACGCTTGGCGTCGCGCCTCTGCTGGGTCGCCCATTTGCTCCTCAGGACGAAATTATTGGCGCCGCCAAAGTCGCGATCCTTAGCTATAACTATTGGCAAAACCAGTACGCCGAAGATCCGCATGTTGTCGGAAAGCTGATCCGGCTGAATGAACAGAATTACCAAATAATTGGCGTGATGCCGAGAGGCTTTACTTTTCCTTCAACCGAGGCAACTCCGGGCGAGCCTCCCGATTTATGGACGCCCCTCTCATTCAGCGCCAGGGACATGGCCGATTGGGCTAGTAGTTTTGATACAAGCATGATTGGCCGTCTTCGAAATGGGGTTTCTATTGCCCAAGCGAATGACGATGTAAAACGGGTTGCGGCCGATTTTCAGCGGGAGCATCCGGATATCTATTCAGGAAATATTCGCCTTGACGCCACGGCCGAGCGCTGGGCGCCCGATTTTGCACCCAAAGTTCGAATTATGTTCCCAATGCTTTGCTGTGCGGTCGGTTTTGTGCTTCTCATTGCATGCGCAAACATTGCAAATCTCTTGCTGGCTCGCGCGGCCACGCGGCGGCGAGAAATCTCAATACGGCTGGCGCTTGGAGCAGAGTCTTCGAGGATTATCCGGCAAGTGTTGACAGAAACCGCCATTTTGAGCCTTTTGGGCGGCATTGTGGGTTGTGCACTGGCATATGGTTTGTTGCGATTAATGGGCCGGCTCCCGATCGGCGAGATTAATCTTGCGGCGGCCACCGTTGACGGACGCGTGCTCATCTTCAATCTCCTCCTCTGCGGTTTTACGTGCCTGTTGTGCGGAGTCATGCCGGCATGGACCCTTCGGCGGGCTGATATCAACATTGGCCTTAAGCAGTCGGCCAGACAAGTGGGAGGCGGACGTACTGTTCGGCGCACCGCGCGTTTATTTGTCCTGGCGGAAGTGGCTAGTTCAGTCGTCCTGCTGATCGGAGCTTCTTTACTATTGCGGAGCTTTATTCGCACCGTCCAGGTTCCTCTTGGATTCAATCCGGAGCACGCATTGCTCGTGCGTACTACGTTGAATCGCCAACGATACGCGGCGCCCGATCGTCGCCACGCAACAGAACGCGCCATTGAAACCCGGCTCGGCGCGTTGCCTGGCGTTGCTGCAGTCGCTTTGACAACACATGTGCCGCTTGCTGATGAGCGCCAGATTGGTTTTGTCGTTGATGGGCGGCCCGCCGATGAAACACATTGGGCAGACAACGCGCTCGTCGATGGTAACTACTTTCAGGTAATGGGCATTCGGCTACTAGCCGGGCGTACTTTTTCCAGCTTGGATACTGCGCGGTCGGCTTTAAGCGCTGTGATTAACGAAACAACGGCGAGGCAGTATTGGCGCAAAGAGAACCCGATTGGCAAAGGATTTAAATGGGGTGGCCGCCATCTGATTGTGATCGGGGTTGTGGCGGACGTTCACGTCGAGGGATTGGATAAGCCCACCGCGCCCAATATTTACAATTCTGTGTATCAGGTTGAAAGCGGCGCCACAACTAGCGCGGTTTTTATCCTTCGGACAAAGAACGGAATTGATCCAATGCGGCTAGCCGCGCCTGCTCGCAACGCAATCTGGTCTGTCGACCACGGCCTGCCCATCATAGAGTTCACCACCCTTCACCAGGTTGTGTCGGCTTCGCTCGCCATTCGGAAGGCTATGCTTGCTTTCGTCGGCGCTTTTGCTTTGCTCGCCATGACGCTATCGCTAATTGGAATCTACGGAGTTTTATCGCAAGCTGTTGCGCAGCGGACGCCCGAAATGGGCATTAGGCTTGCGTTGGGTGCAAAACCCGCCGCTGTTCTGGGCCTCATTATGACCGACGGGCTCCGTTTGGTCATGCTGGGTATCCTGGTTGGAACGGCAACGGGCGTGATTGCTGCTGAATCAATCTCAAAATTGTTGTTTAATACACCGGCCCTTGATCCAATTTCGTTTGCAACCGGAGTCATCCTGTTGCTGGTCATTGCCATCCTGGCAAGTTATTTTCCCGCTCATCGCGCTTCGCGCATCGATCCGATGATCGCGTTGCGATACGAGTAAAAACGGCCGCGATCGATCCTACGAAAATAAATCGTCTTTACTTTCGCGTCGTCAAAGCTGCGCGAATTTATGCGGAGACATCAAGCATGAAGTTTGTCCAGTCGACTAAGTCTTTCCATTCGCTTTTGGCCCTGGGCCTAATAACTTGTCTGTGTGCCACTGCACAGGACGCGCTTCCTTCGTGGAACGACGGTCCTAACAAGCGGGCCCTCGTGCAATTCGTCACCGATGTTACTCGCCAAGGCAGCAGCTTTGTGCCGCAAGACCAAAGAATCGCGACCTTTGACAACGACGGCACTTTGTGGGTGGAACAGCCCATGTACACACAGTTTGCTTTCGCCATCGCCCGCGTGAAGGCAATGGCGCCGCGGCATCCCGAGTGGAAACAGCAGGAGCCGTTTAAGGCAGTGTTGGACGGAGATATGAAAGCCTTTGCTGCCAGCGGAGAACGAGGCGTTGTCCAATTGATTATGGCAACGCACGCGGGCATGACAACGACTGAGTTTGAAAAGTCCGTCGAAGACTGGATTCACACCGCGCAGCACCCGCGTTTTCATCGGCTCTATACTGAATGCGTGTATCAACCAATGCTCGAACTGTTGGCCTATTTAAGAGCGAACGGATTCAAAACTTACATCGTTTCGGGCGGCGAGGTTGAGTTCATGCGGCCCTGGGCAGAACAGGTGTACGGGATACCGCCTGAGCAGACTATTGGCTCAACGATGAAAACTCAGCTTGAAACGAAAAATGGAGGTCCGGTTCTCATGCGCCTGCCGGCTATTGATTTTGTCGACGATCAGGCCGGCAAACCGGTGGGCATCGACAAATTTATCGGTCGCCGCCCTATCGCGGCGTTTGGTAACTCCGATGGAGACCAGCAGATGCTGGAATGGACCGCAGCGGGACCGGGAAAGCGGCTTATGTTGCTTGTCCACCATACTGACGCCGCGCGCGAATATGCGTATGATCGGCAGTCTTCGATCGGCAAGCTCGATAAAGCGCTTGATGAAGCAAAAGCAAAATCCTGGGTCGTTGTGGACATGAAGCGCGACTGGAAAACTATTTTCCCTGTCGGTAAACAATGAGTTATATCTGAAATGTCGTCAAGATGATGTTCTCGACAGAACAGAAATTACACTCTTAGAAATTTAAAACCAAATAAGCAAAACAGGCATCGAACATTACCGGTGTAGTGCCCTGACCTGGGATCTTACCGGATAAGGGAAGGTGCGACATATGTCAACTAAGTTTTGGATAGTTTCATTGTTAGTTGCCGCGCTGCCCGCAATTGCGGACGAGGCAGACACGCAGCGGCTGACCGCCTCAGGTCAAATTCTCAACGAAATCATGGCCGCCGGCGACAAGGCGATTCCAGGCGATCTGTTCCACAAAGCGTATTGCGTGGTAGTGATTCCTAACATGAAAAAGGCAGGATTCATCGTTTCCGGAAAGTACGGGAAAGGGTTTGCGACATGCCGGAATCCTTCGGGAAGCGGGTGGACCGCTCCTGCCGCTATGCGCGTGGAAGGAGGCGGCTTCGGGCTGCAGGCCGGTGGCGAGTCGGCTGATATCGTGATGCTCGTGATGAGCGATAAAGGCATGCAAGGCATCCTTTCCAGCAAGTTCACACTTGGAGGCGAGGCGTCGGTTGCAGCGGGACCAGTAGGCCGTGATGCGACCGCGCAGACCGATGCCACAATGCATGCCGATATCCTTTCATGGTCGCGCTCTCGCGGCGTGTTCGGCGGGCTCTCTTTGCAGGGCGGTACATTGCGCGCCGACGACGATGCGAATAAGGCGCTCTACGGCCAGAAAGAAAACAATGCCGACATTCTGACGGGTAAAGTAAAACCAACGAGCGATGCGTCCGCCTTCTTAGATCCAGTCACGAAATACGGTGGCGAGAGCAGAACTAGCTAGGAACGACTTGGGCTTGTGGGCAGTTTGATAAGCTGCCGGCCGATGCCAAAATCGGCCTTGCCGCAATCGTCAACGTCGCAATTACAAGATCTTTTTCCCCATCGCCGACATCACCAGCTCGACGCCGAGGAGCGCCGTGCGGTTTGCTGAATCGAGCACTGGATTTACTTCGACAACTTCCATCGATAACATCCGGCTGCAATCGCAAATTGTTTCCATCGCTAGATGCGCCTCCCGGTAAGTCATGCCGCCGCGAACCGGCGTTCCCACACCTGGCGCTTCGTCGGGATCAACGGCATCCATATCCAGCGACAAGTGAAACCCGGCCGTGCCGTTCGACGCAACCGCAATGGCCCGCTCCATTATGTTGCGCAATCCTCGTTCATCGATATCTCGCATCGTAAA